>NZ_JFJV02000274.1:60825-71482 GCF_000611145.1 Cupriavidus sp. SK-3
CAGGAAATCGGGCCAGAGGTGCGCCGGCAACGGCGCGCCCGGCGCATCGCCGGCGCCGCGCGCCTGCTCCCAGGCGAAGAAGGTGCCGGTGCGGCCGCAGCCGACCGCGATCTCGTCGGCGATCAGGTGCACGCGGTAGCGGTCGCACAGCGCGCGCACGCCTTCCAGGTACAGCGGATCGTGCATCGCCATGCCGGCGGCGCATTGCACCAGCGGCTCGATGATGAGGGCCGCGATCTGTCCGCCGCGCGCGTGGAGCAGCGCCTCCAGCTCGTCCAGCGCGCGCTGCGCCACCTGCGCGGCACTCTCGCCCGGCGCGGCCTGGCGCGCGTCGGGCGACATCACCACGTGCGAGCTCATCAGCATCGGATCGTAGGCATCACGGAAGATCGCTACGTCGGTCACCGCCAGCGCGCCCACGGTCTCGCCGTGGTAGCCATGGCGCAGGCAGATGAATTCGCGCTTGCCGCCCAGGCCCATATTGCGCCAGTAGTGGAAGCTCATCTTCAGCGCGATCTCGACAGCCGAGGCGCCGTCGCTGGCATAGAACGCATGGCCGAGCGCGCCGCCGGTCAGGGCCGACAGCCGCTCCGCAAGCTCCACCGCCGGCGCATGCGTGCAGCCGGCCAGCATCACGTGCTCCAGCGTGTCGAGCTGCTCGCGCAGCGCGGCGTTGATCTCGGGATTGGCATGGCCGAACAGGTTGACCCACCAGGAGCTGGTGGCGTCGAAATAGCGCTGGCCACCGGTGTCGTGCAGCCACGGGCCTTCGCCGCGGGCGATGGCCAGCGGCGGCTTGCCGGCATCGGGCCGCAGCGGCGTGCACGGATGCCAGACGGCGCGCAGGCTGCGCTCGCCGAGCGTGGCGGGCGCGGGGGATGCGGAATTGGACTGGTCTTCCAAGGAAACCCTCCTTTGTTGACCGCGCGGTGGCCTGCCCGGCCGGGCAGAGCCTGGCGTGGCGGCACTTGCGTGCGGGTTGGGGAGAGTCATGGTAGGGAGCTCCCCGGCTACTTGGCAAACAGGACCGGATTTACACGTTAGCAGCGCGTTAAGCGAAAAAGCAGGAAAAAGGGCTTATCGCCGCCACATCCCCATGCCAGCATGCGCTTATCTCCACACCCTGCGCCGCCGGCGGGATTGCTTGTCGGGGTAAACCTTCCGCCGGCAGGAGCCTGTTGATGCGCCCGCTGATGCTCCGGCTTATGGCAGGGGATCGAAAGGAAGCCCGATTTCCTTGAAAAACCGCCCGACTTCCGGCAGCCAGATAGGCAAGCCGGCCCGGCTGCCGAACATGGCGTGCGAATCGCCCGCGAAGGTGCCGAAGTCCACCATGCGCGTGTTCGCGGCAGCGCCATGCGCCTGCGCCTTGTAGGCGCCGAACATCTTCTCGGGCAGCGGCTGCGGCCAGTAGCTGTCGTTATCGCCATACATCCACAGCGAGGGATAGCGCGCCTGCTTGCCGTAGTCGCCAAACGCATCGATCAGGTTGAACTCCCAGCGGCTGCACGATTCATCGCGCAGCCCGCCGGCAAAATTGACCAGGCCGAGCACGCCGGGGTACGCAAGGGTGCTGAATGCCATGGTGGTCAGCCCGCCGTGCGACTGGCCAATCACAACGATGCGCGACTTGTCGACATAGGGCTGCCTGACCATGTAGTCGAGCGTGGCAACCACATCCTCGGCCTGCACGAGGCCGTTGCTTTCCACATTGCAGCCGGCGCCGATATAGGCACCGCCGGATCTGGAAAAGCCCTGGCGCATCGGCAGCGCTACTACATAGCCGCGCTTGACGAATTCAGCGCTCTGGGCGGAATAGCGTGCGCGCGGCTGGAATGCCGGCTTGCCCGACGCCTTGCCGTGATTGAGCACGACCAATGGAAAAGGGCCTTCGCCGGGCGGCTTGAAGATGGTGGTTTCGAGCTCCACCGAGAACAGCACGCCCGGCTTGGGGACCATCGCGACCTGCTCCGCCATCTTGCCAGCCGCCACGGGCGAAGATGCCGGCGCGGCGTCCTGCGCGAGCGCAGGCCCGCCCACCACAAGCGCCAGCGCCACGGCCAGCCCCGCTATCGATCTCACGATTGCCTGTGCCTCTCTTGTCCAGTGCCTGCCGCTCAGCCGGCCCGCTTCGGCAGCGGATGGCCGGGCAGGAGCGCATAGGGATGCTGCCAGCCCGGCAGCGCGCGCAGCCGCTCGGTCCAGGCGTGGATATGCGGATATTCCTTGCGCCAGTGCACGCCGATCTCGTCGTCGAAGAAAACGTAGCCTGCCAGTGAAAAATCGGCAATCGTGAGCCGCTCGCCGAGCACATAGGCGCGCCCGGACAAATGCGCGTCGAGCACGCTCCATGCGCCTTCGCAGCGCTGCCGGAGGAACTGCAGCACCGCCGGGTCCGGCGCCTTGGCAAAGGTGCGCAGGAAGCGGTAGGTCGCGGTATAGGAACTGAACTTGTGGTTGTCGAACAGCAGCCAGCGCAGCACTTCGGTACGCTCGGCGTCATCGGCGGGGCCATGGATGCCAAGCCGCTGCGCCAGCACGTCGAGGATGGCGCCCGATTGCGACAGCCTCCGGCCGTCGAACTCGAGCACCGGCGCCTCGCCCATCTCGTTGATGGCCCGGTACTCCGGGGTGTGCGTCTCGCCGTTGAAGTAATCGACGAAGCGCGGCGCCCACAGCTTGCGGCCACGCTGCACGCCGACCGTTTCCAGCAGCAGCGCCACCTTGTAGGTATTGCCGGATTGCGCGAAGCCGTACAGCACGTAGTCGGCATCCGGTATTGCGCCAGCGGCAGTCTTCGGTTCCGTCATGGTTTCTCCCCCAGCATTTCACCATCCACATAAAGCCAGCGCGGCGCCTCGCTGGCGTCGCGCGGCTCGCGTACGAAGCGGCTGCGCTCGTGCAGCCGCCAGGCGCGCCCGCCCACCTTGTAGCGCGCCACGAATTCCACCTCGGCGTGCGTCTCGTCCTGCTGCGCATGCGCCTTGACAGCCAGCCCGAGCCAGCGCGTATCGGTATCGGGCGCGAGATCCGCCGGGCAGGTGGACGGATGCCAGGTATGGCGCAGCCAATCCACGTCGCCCAGCACATAGGCGCTATAGCGCGAACGCATCAGCTGCTCGGCGTTGCCCGGCAGCGCCTCGCCACGATGAAAGCGTCCGCAGCAGGTGGCATAGTCGCCGCCGCCACAAGGACAGCCGCCGGCGCCGGACGCCCGCGCCTTCATCCGATCAACCCCCGCAGCTCGCGCATATCGGTGAAGATGCTGCCAGCGCCGGCCGCCAGCAGCGATTCGGAGGCATTGCGCGCGGCATAGCCGAGCACGGTCATGCCCGCGGCTACGCCGGCGGTAACGCCCGTCGGGCTATCCTCGATCACCACGCAGCGCGCGGGCTCCACATTCATGGTGCGCGCCGCCAGCAGATAGACGTCAGGCGCGGGCTTGCTGCGCTCGACCTCGGTGGACGAGAAGATGTGCTCGCGCTCGTCCTGCTGGAACAGCTCGACCAGGCCGGTGCGGGTCAGCTGCAGCTTGACCTTGATGCGGTCCGCGCCGGACGCCACGCAGACGGGCAGCCCCGCGGCGGCGATCGCGGCAACCGCGTCGCGCACGTGCGGCACGGCTTGCACTTCCGACTCCAGCACGGCATTGCGCCGCACGAACCATTGCGACAGCCAGTTCTCGGGCAACGGCGCGCCGCGCCGCCGCTCGATGTTCTCCAGCTCCTCGCGCACCGCGCGGCCGAGGAACCATTTGGTGGATTCCTCGATCGAGATGCGGATGCCGAGTTCGTTGAGCATCTCGTTGAGCACGCGATTGACGATGGGCTCGCTGTCAACGAGCACGCCGTCGCAGTCGAAAATCACGCAGTCGAAACGGGGATGGCGGATCGGCTTGATGCTGGGGTTCATGCGGGCTTCTTTTCCTTGCTGCTGTCTGTGCTGCTGTTTGTGTTGCTGGGTATATGGCTGTCCGTGCTGCTCACCGCGCGCAGCTCCGTCGGCCGCTTGCTCTTGAGATGCGCCTCGATCTGGTCGAAGCGGTCGAAGCCCCAGAACGGCTCGCCGTCGATGATCACGAACGGGGAGCCGAACACGCCCTTGGCCATCGCCACGTCGATCTCGGCCTTGAGCTGATCCTTGATCTGGAAGCTGCTGGCGCCGGCATCCATGGCATGCGCGTCGATGCCCAGCGGCTCGGCCAGCTTCACCAGTTCGGCCGGCTCGGCGATGTTGATGTCGTCCACGAACAAGGCGTGGTAGACCGCCTTGGCGAACGCGGTGGCGATATCGTCGCCGTGATGGTTCTGCAGCCAAAGCATGGCGCGCGCGGCCTGCGTGGTGGGCAGCGGGAAGTGCGTGGGGCGCTTGTACTCGATATCGTGGAAGCGCGCGGTGCGCTCGAAATCGCGCCACGCGTAGTCGCCCTTGAGCGGCACGTGCGGCAGCGGCGAGCAGCCGGTGGTCTTGAAGACCACGCCGAGCAGGATCGGATGCCATGCGACGATGCGTCCGTACTTCTGCGCCAGCTCGTCGATGCGCGTGCTGGCGAAATAGCCGTACGGCGAAGAAAAATCGAAGTAGAAGTCGATGGCAGCAGTCATTGTCTGGGGGCTCCTGGCGTCTGGCCGTTGGGTTCGATGCTTCGGTGCTGCATTGGTGAAATGGTTCCGCGATCCGCAGGCGAGGCGTCAGGCCAGCGCCCGCGCGATCAGTATCTTCTGGATATCGCTGGTGCCTTCGTAGATCTGGCAGACGCGCACATCGCGGTAGATGCGCTCGACCGGGAAGTCGCTGACATAACCATAGCCGCCGAAGACCTGGATGGCGGCCGAGCAGACTTCCTCCGCCATCTCGCTGGCGTACAGCTTGGCCATCGCGGCTTCCTTCAGGCAGGGCCGCCCCGCATCCTTGAGCGACGCGGCGTGCCACACCATCTGCCGCGCCACCTCGATCCTGGTCGCCATGTCGGCCAGGCGGAACTGCACCGCCTGGTGCGCGAACAGCGGCTGGCCGAAGCTCTCGCGTTCCTTCGCGTAAGCCAGGGCCGCCTCGAAGGCGGCGCGCGCCATGCCGATGCTCTGCGAGGCGATGCCGATGCGGCCTCCTTCCAGCCCGGACAGCGCCATCTTGTAGCCGGCGCCCTCCTCGCCCAGCATATTGGCGGCCGGCACGCGGCAATCCTCGAAGAGGATCTGCGCGGTATCCGACGAATGCTGGCCGAGTTTTTCCTCCAGCCGCGCCACGATGTAGCCGGGCGTGGTTGTCGGCACCAGGAAGGCGCTGATGCCGCGCTTGCCGGCGGCCTTGTCGGTCACGGCGAGCACGATCGCCACATCGGCATTCTTGCCGCTGGTGATGAATTGCTTGACGCCATTGAGCACGTAGTCGTCGCCATCCTTCACCGCGCTGGTACGCAGCGCCGCGGCGTCCGAGCCCACGTGCGGCTCGGTCAGGCAGAAGGCGCCCAGCATCTCGCCGCGCGCCAGCGGCACCAGCCACTGCTGCTTCTGCACCTCGCTGGCGAAGGCCATCAGCATGCTGCACACCGGGCAGTTGTTGACGCTGATGACGGTGGAGGTGCCGCCATCGCCGGCGGCGATTTCCTCCAGGATCAGCGCGAGCGACAGATAGTCGAGCCCGGCCCCGCCGTACTGCTCGGGCACCGCCACGCCGTACGCGCCAAGCGCGGCCAGCTCGCGGTGCACCGCATGCGGGAAGGTCTTGTCGCGATCCCACGCGGCGGCGTGCGGCGCGATCTCCTGCTGCGCGAACTGGCGCACGGCGTCGCGGATCATTTCCTGTTCTGGCGTTAGCAGCATGTCAGCTCACCAAGGTTGTCGCCGCTGCGGGCGTGACGAAGGATGCATCGGCCATGGCACTCACCACGGGATCACGCTGCCATCGTAGTTGCGAAAGCCGCCGTTGTCCTGCCGGGTCGCGCCGGCGATCACCGCGCGCATGCCGGAGACGCTCTGCTGCGGCGTGAGGTCGGCTTCCTTGCCGCCCATCTCGGTCTGCACCCAGCCCGGATGGAAGGCCAGGCAGGTGGCATGGCGCGCGTCGAGCGAGGCGGCCTTGAGCGCAGCGTTGGCCGCAGCCTTGCTGACCCGGTAGAGCCAGCTGCGGTTGCTGTCCATGGTGCCGATGCTGCCCATGCGCGAGGCCAGCACCGCCAGCACGCCGCCCTTGCCCGAACGTCCGGTCTCGACCAGCGGCAGCAGCAACGGCAGCGCCATCATCGGCCCCAGCACGTTGACATGCATCACCTTGTCGAAATCCTCGCGGGTCACGGGCTGCGCGCCTTCGGTACGCGGGCCGATCACGCCGGCGTTGTAGACCGCTACGTCGATGGACTCGCCGTCCAGCTTCCAGCCCAGCCCGGCGACCTGGCCCGCGTCGGTCAGGTCGGCGCGCAACGCCTCCGCGCCAAGCGCTTCGATGGCCTTGATGCCGTCGTCGCTGCGCGCGACGGCCAGTACCCGCCAGCCATCGGCGCGGTACTGGCGCACGAATTCGAGACCGATGCCACGCGAGGCACCAAGGATGAGAGCGGTTGGCAAGGCAGTACTCCTTTCTCTATGTTGTTTGCGGCGTGGCTGCCGCGCGATGGCGGCAGCCACTCTGTTGCGGGCGGTACCGCGGGTTCAGATGATCTCCAGCCCCACCGCGGTGGCTTCGCCGCCGCCGATGCACAGGCTGGCCACGCCGCGCTTGCCGCCGGTCTTGCGCAGCGCGCCGATCAGCGTGGCCATGATGCGCGCGCCCGAGGCGCCGATCGGGTGGCCAAGCGCGCAGGCGCCACCGTGGATGTTGACCTTGTCGCGCGGGATCTTGAGGTCGTGCATGGCGGCCATCGGCACCACGGCGAACGCTTCGTTGATCTCGAACAGGTCGACGCTGTCCGTGGTCCAGTCGAGCTTGCCATAGAGCTTGTTGATGGCTTCCACCGGCGCGGTGGTAAACCAGCCGGGTGCCTGCGCATGCGTGGTGTGACCCAGCAGGCGGGCCAGCGGCACCAGGCCGAGGCGCTTGGCGGTGGATTCGCGCATCATCACCAGCGCGGCGGCACCGTCGTTGATCGACGAGGACGATGCGGCGGTGATGGTGCCGTCCTTCGCAAAAGCCGGCTTGAGCGAGGGGATCTTGTCGACCTTGATGCGGCGCGGGCCTTCATCGGTATCGATGACCGTGTCGCCACCGCGGCCAGGCACCGTCACCGGCGCGATCTCCCAGCGGAAATCGCCGCGCTCGGTCGCCTGCTGTGCACGCCGCACGCTCTCCATGGCGAACGCATCCTGCGCCTCGCGGGTGAAGTTGTACTTGGACGCGCAGTCCTCGCCAAAGGTGCCCATGGAGCGGCCGCCGCCCTTCTCGTCCTTGATATAGGCGTCCTCCAGGCCGTCCAGCATCATGTGGTCGAAAATCATGCCGTGGCCGATGCGATAGCCGCCGCGGCCCTTGGGCACCAGGTACGGCGCATTCGTCATGCTTTCCATGCCGCCGGCGATGGCGATCTCGAACGAGCCCGCGATCAGTGCGTCGTGCACGGTCATGGCGGCACGCATGCCGGAGCCGCACATCTTGTTGACGGTGGTGCAACCCACGCCCAGCGGCAGCCCTGCCCCCAGCGCGGCCTGCCGGGCCGGCGCCTGGCCCTGCCCGGCGGGCAGCACGCAGCCGAACACCACTTCCTCGATCTGCTCCGGCTTGAGGCCGGCGCGCTCCACCGCGGCGCGGATGGCGGCGGCGCCCAGTTGCGGGGCGGTCAGGGCGGAGAACTCGCCCTGGAAGGCCGCCATCGGGGTGCGGGCGGCGGATACGATGACAACGGGATCATGCATGGGGTGTCTCCAATGATTAGGGGCGCGGGTGGGCGCAGGTTGGCGCGATACGTGGCGGCGATTGTTGGCTCTTCCTGAATCTCTCTTTGCTTGCCGATGCGTGCGAGGCCGGCGCTTAGCGGATCGACGCCTGCGGCGGATCGCCGAACTGGCGGTAGGCCGCTTCGAGCTGCTCGTGCAGTTCGTCATTGCTGCTGGCAGCCATGCCGAGGTCGCGCAGCAGGCCGTCGGACACGCCGTAGACCCAGCCGTGCACGGTGACTGGCTGGCCACGGTCCCAGGCATCCTGCAGCACGGTGGTCTGGCACACGTTGTTGACTTGCTCGATCACATTGAGCTCGCACAGCCGCGTATGTGCGTCTTCCTCGCGGGTGATGGTGCCGAGGTAGGCGCCGTGCTTGTCGGCAACGTCGCGCACGTGGCGCAGCCAGTTGTCGGCCAGCCCGACGCGCTGGCGCTTGAGCGCGACCTTGACGCCGCTGCACCCATAGTGGCCCACCACCGTGATGTGGCGCACCTTGAGCAACTCCACGGCAAACTGGATCACGGAGAGCGCGTTGAGATCGCTGTGCGCGATGACATTGGCGATATTGCGATGGACAAACACTTCGCCCGGCGCCAGCCCCAGTATCTGGTTGGCCGGAACGCGTGAATCGGAGCAGCCGATCCACAGGTACTCGGGCGCCTGCTGGTTTGCCAGGTTCATGAAGAAGCCCGGATCCTCCGCGTTCACGCGGTCGACCCACTCCCGATTGTTGCGGAACAGCTGGGCGATGGCGTCACTCATGCGACTCTCCTTGCCGGTTCTGGCTGGTCGCCGGATCTAGCCCGGGTTGAGGCTGCGGCGGCATAGCGATTGACAAAGCGTTCTGAAACGTCATAGGCATAAAAATCGTGAATTTGTCCGGCCAGCAGCCGGTCCTTGTGCCCCTGCCACATGGCAGGATCGAAGAAATCTTTGTGGTGGCGCAGGAAGGCGGCGCGCACGCGCGGGTCCCCCAGCAGGAAACTGCGGTAGGTCTCGGGGAAGATATCGTGCCGGCCCACGCTGTACCAGACCTCGCCCGACATCTCCTCCTCTTCGTTGCGCGGCTGCGGCACGTGGCGGACATTGGTGTCCGTCATGTACTCGATCTCGTCATAGTCGTAGAACACCACGCGGCCGTGGCGCGTGACGCCGAAATTCTTGTAGAGCATGTCGCCGGGGAAGATATTGGCGGCGATCAGCTCCTTGATGGCGTTGCCGTACTCCACGATGCCGTGCTCGACCTGCGCATCGGAGCCCTCCTGCAGCCAGATATTGAGCGGCGTCATGCGGCGCTCGATGTAGACGTGCCGCACGACGATTTCCTCGCCGCCGTCCTTGGCGCGCTGGTACTCGATCATCGACGGCGCGTGCAGTTCCAGCTCGCGCACCAGCGCGTCGTCGAAGCGCGACAGCGGAAATGCCACGTCGGAATACTCCAGCGTATCGGCCATGCGGCCCACGCGGTCGTGCTGCTTGACCAGCTGGTACTTCGACTTGATCAGCTCGCGCGTGGTCTCCTTTGGCGCCGGATAGTAGTCCTTGATCACCTTGAACACGTAGGGATACGAAGGCAGCGTGAACACCAGCATGACCAAGCCCTTGATGCCCGGCGCGCTGATGAACTTGTCGGACGAATGCTGCAGGTGATGCAGGAAGTCCCGGTAGAACAGGTTCTTGCCCTGCTTCTGCAAACCCAGCGAGGTGTAGATCTCCGCGCGCGGCTTGCGCGGCATGATGTCGCGCAGGAAGGTCACGTACGCCGACGGGATCTCCATGTCCACCATGAAGTAGGAATGCGTGAAGGAGAACAGGATCAGCAGCTGCACCTTCTTCAGCAGCACCGTGTCGAGCGACAGCTTGCCGTCGGGCGTGTGCACGATGGGAATCGCCAGCGGGAAGGTGCGGTCGGCGTTCAGGATGCGGCCGATGATGAAGGCCGACTTGTTGCGGAAGAACAGCGACGACAGCACATGGATCTGGAAATTCGGCGCAATGCGGAAGTCGCCGAAGTACTCGGTGACGGCGCGCACCACGTAGCCGATATCGCGCGTGAGATCGGCGAACGGGCGCTCGATCTGGTAGTTGTGGACGATGCGCTCGAAGCACGCCGCCATGCCCGCGCGGCTGCCCGGATAGTAGGCACGGAAGGTCGGCCTGGTGGGAGACTCCTCGTTCTCGATGTACTCGGTCGAGATGGCCGGGCGCACGAAGATGAAATCGTTATTGAAGTACGAACGGTGCAGGATGCGCGTGCACACCGAGTTGAAGAAGGTCTCGGCCAGTTCCGGCTGGTGATGGTTGGTCAGCAGCCCGATGTAGTGCAGCTTGATCTGCTGCCAGATTTCGTCCTCGATGTTCTCGGCGTCGTACTCGTCTTCCAGGATCACGCTGGTTTCGCGCACCCGCTCGTTGTAGAAGGCGATGCGGTCGCGTTGCAGTTGCTGCAGGCCTTGCCAGTCGGCCGCCTCGAACTTCACCTTGGCCTGGTGGCTAACCTCGCGGAACAGCCGGTAGTGCTTGTCGAACCCGTCCAGCATGGTGCGGGCCACGTCATAGGCAATCTGCGAGGACAGCAGCTTTGGGAAGTGGGACATGACGCAGGCCGATGACGATTGGGGGTTCCGGAGATTGTAAATTGGTTCGGCGGCAGGGCGAGTGCTCTTTCGGCCAATCCGGCATGGCCGGCGCGGCGCCAGGCCGGGCGCCGTCGCCATGCAGCGCCGGCATCACATGGTTTGCGAGAACAACTCCCTTCCGATCAGCATGCGGCGGATTTCCGACGTGC
>NZ_JFJV02000275.1:0-1820 GCF_000611145.1 Cupriavidus sp. SK-3
CGCGGTGTCCGGTGTCCTCACTATCCGACACTGTCCGCTTGATTTGATTGAAAAAAAACCGGATCAATTTCCGGCTTGTACATAGAGGCGACCGACAACCCGTTTCGGGCTCTTTCGGTGCTTGGGATTGCCGCCAAACGTAGCGGCAGGTCGATGCGTCGGGGACGCGAGAAGTACAAGAAGGATAGCCCGCCAAGCGCACCTGTGCAAGCCGGAGAGACTGCGAATCGTGCGTGAAATTCGCGAGGTTACGTCGACTTGACTTTGTTTCTTTGGCGGTAGAGTTGGTCTGTCGATGTGCCACGTAGAGGGACTTGATCAAAGCTGAACCGAGCAAGTCCAACCAGATCAGGGGAAGTGGGACCGCGAGCAACAGCCCTGGTCTGGCTTGCTCGGTCCAAGTCCCCCCTAGTGGCACTTCGAGCCATCAACACCCATTAGGCACTCACCAAGGAGTATCGCTCATGAAAGTTTCGACCGTCGCAATCGATGTCGGCTATGGCAACACGAAGTCCGCATTCCCGCTCGGCTCTGACGTCGCCACCAGCATGTTTCCCTCGCTGGCGCCGCTAGCTGCGACCTCTTCGTTGACGCCGCACAGCGGGTCCATCCTACGTGCCAGGAACGTCGTCAACGTGGTCGTCGACGGGGCGCGATACGAGGTCGGGCCGGAGGTATCCATCAGCGCCCCGTACGGGAACACTGGCCGTTCCTTGTCCGAGGACTTTGTCACGACCCCGAACTACGCTGCGCTGCTGGGCGGGTCCTTGCACTATTCCAACGCGACCGAGATTGACCGCCTGGTGCTGGGACTTCCCGTGCACAACACCCAGAAGTACGCCGGCTACCTGAAGGACCGCTTCAGTGGTGAACTCGACTTCGGCTGGGGTCCGATCCGGGTGCACAACGTGCTGCCGCTGCCTCAGCCCATCGGAACATTGGTCACATTCATCCAGCAGTGCGCCAAGCAGTACGACCCCGACAACGCCTATCTCGTGATTGACGTCGGCTATTTCACGACCGACTGGGTGGTCGCACGCGGCTACACGATGGACGACACCCGAAGCGGTGGCGTGCCGGGCGGTGCATCGCGTATCTATCAGCAGGTGGCAAGGCTCATCTCTCAGGCCGAGGGCGCAGCGGTGGACAGCATCGAACGGATCGACAAGGCAATCCGCGAGGCTAAGCCGATGCTCTTCTATCGCAAGGATCTGGATCTACGCCCCTTCGTTGAAGAAGCCATTGCGGTTGCCCAACAGTCCGTCTTGGAAGTTCAAACACGTGTCGGTCGCACCGAGGATATTCGCGCCATCATCCTGACCGGAGGCGGAGCGAGCTTGTACGCNGCGTGTCGGTCGCACCGAGGATATTCGCGCCATCCTCCTGACCGGAGGCGGAGCGAGCTTGTACGCGCCAACGATTCAAGCGGCATTTCCGCACAACGACATTCACGTGATGGATGCGCCCTGCTTTGCCAATGTTCGGGGCTTCCATACGATCGGCTCTGCACGACATGTGTCGAAGTCTTCCTGAGCCGGCTGCACATGGACAAGCTGCAGATTACGATCACGCTGTCCCCCGAAGCCGCACCCGACCTGCTGGCCTATCTGCGACAGATACCCGGCGCTCGCGAGCGCGCCTTTGTATTTCGACTGCTCGCGCAGCACGGGTTGAGAGCGCTTGGCGGCTCGGGTCCCGTGGGATTGCTACCAGCACCCGAAAACACGCCGGCCAGAACGTCGTTCCCGTCGGGGGGCGCCGTCCCAACAGATAGCAATGTCAATATCAAGGAACACAGGCTAGAAGCGACTTCTCCGGTC
>NZ_JFJV02000276.1:0-19732 GCF_000611145.1 Cupriavidus sp. SK-3
CGATTTGGCTCGGACTGAAAGAGGTTCATGTAGCTGCGAAGACCCTGCGCAGGTTATGAACTGCGGACGATGGGGATAGTTGTGTATAAGCGCATGGGGTAACCGGGCAACCCTCTCGGTTCTTATCGAGAAGAACGCTCCACGACGGGACCCGATAGGGTGCGCAGGAACGCGACAACATCTCGCATCTCCTCCTCCGTCAATCGGATGGGCTTGCGCTCGGCGTGCCTCGTGCCACCATGTGCCAGCTCGGAATGACCGACAGCCGCTGCCGGCGAACGCACGTAGTGCCTTACGACCTCGTCCAGGGTCGTGAGCTGGCCCGCGTGCATGTACGGAGCCCGTAGTGCCACGTTGCGCAAGCTCGGAGTCTTGAAGGCGCCTTCCATGCCCGGTTCGTCGGTGGCCATGAAGCGCAGCTCTTGGCAGACTTGCGGTGGCGCGTCGCTGTAGCGGCTCAGGCAATTGAACTCGTCCGCCAAAACCTTGGCTGTGGCGAGAGCGCGGCCACTGTCCGGGCGTGCTGGCTCTCTGGGCGGGACGCCCGTGTTGTGGAAGGCCTGGTCCGTCAGGAGCGGGCCGTTGTGGCACGTCGCGCATTGAGCCTTGCCGATGAACAGACGAAGGCCATTGACCTCTTGGGTCGATAACGTTTTCTGGCCCGCGCGGTCACCTATGAGAACCGCGTCAACGTACCGGTCGAAGCGGGACTCACCGTAGGTCACGGTCCGTTCGTAGGCCGCGATGGCTTTGCCGAGATTGGCGAAGACGCGGTTGACGGCATCGCGTTGCTCGTTCGTCAGCCGAGACCAGGCCCGCTTCTCGTCGGCGCTGCCCAGCGGGCTCGCGTCGGCCGGCAGGTCCTGCAGGTTCGGGAGGGCGCCAAACAGCAACTCATACTCCCGCTGGTAGTGCGTCCTCACGACCCGGGCGAACTGGACGCGGTTGCCGCCGTGCTCAGCGGCATCCTCTAAGGGACCCAACGCTTGAGACCACTGGCTGTCCTTGCGACCGTCCCAAAACAAGAACGGGCTGTGCGCCGTCGCCACGATTGGCATGGTCCGGCGTTTTCCCACTCCGATGCCCCTTCCGAGAGGCAGTCCGTCCTGGAACTGGCGATCGGGCGTATGGCAACTGGCACACGACACCGCCCCGTTGCGAGATAGGCGTGCATCCGCGAACAGCCGCTTGCCGAGCGCGACTGCTTCTGGCTTGTCCGCCACGGCGTTCGACGGGTCGGGCGGCGGTGCGGGAAGCTTGTTAAGGCGCGTCGAGGATAGGACGGCCCGTTCCTCCTGCGACCACGAGGCGGCGCCGTCCATGGCGTCGCCGGCACGTCCGAAGCCGGTAAGCAAGGCAAGCGGGGGCAGGACCACGGCCACAGCGGCGAGTGTGCCCGTCAGCCTTGCGCGCTTGCTCGCCTGCCGTGACGCAGGCAGCTTGGATTTATGGAGCTGGCTCATGAAACTGTCTCCTTGACCCAGACGCTTAGCGCTGAATCCCCGAATCGCCGACGATGACGTTGAACACGGCTCCGTCGGTCACATCCCCGGCCTGAATTGCCAGACGCATGTCCCACCAGCCGGTCATGCTGAACTTCATGCCTTCGAGTGCGTAGACACCAGGCGCTACCTCGCGCGTGATGCGAGGCTTGGTAGGGAAGCCGTGGCCGTGCTGCGGCATGCCCCCGTCGAAGCCAATCATGGCTCGCGACACAGGCTTTCCATCGGGTGTCTCCAGGTGCACCTGCCATGCGTGCATCTGGTTGATAGCAGGCCCCGAAGCCGGGGGATCCATGCGGACAACGAACTGGCCTTGGGAACTAGGATGCTGCAGCGAAAGGTCAAGGTTCGCCGGCGGTGTGCCGCAGGCGGCGGTGAGAAAGGAGAAGGCGACTGCCGCGAGCGCGGTCGGCGCGGAGAGTTTGAACATGGTTGGGTCCTTTTTTACAATGACGATGGGACGATGGAATGAGCAAAGTCCGGGTGCCCTAATGAGGCACCTGAAGAGGTTGTCGGGAATCCGGGGCGCCGTCGATGGCGCGTCGTGGCCGCTAGTGCACTGAGCGCGCGGCGTCGATGAGCTGCTGCAGGTCTGCCGGAACCGGCATGGGCTTGAAGCCGCTGACTTTGGCGCCGCCGGTATTACCGATGGGCACCCAACCCAGCCAGGTTTTCAATGCCGCGGCAACGATTCGCCAGGTCTGGCCGAGCGCTTCACCCGCAATGTTCTGGCGGAGCGCCCAGCGGAACATCGCACAGTGGGTGCGCACGTGTTCCACAGTGGATTCCTGCCCAAGGATGTGGGCGCGCTCGAGATGCGTGAACGCCAGGATTGGCTCGCCCCGAGCTTCGTGCGCCGCTGCGGCATCGAGCTCGGCCTGGACGTGGGGGCGAATTTGAAAGGTGAAGGTAGAGCGGTACATCGTGCGTGTCCGGGATGGGCTGCTAATATGCGAGCCATTGTCGGGGCCGCGCACGGAATGAACTTGAACGAAACGGCTGAGTTGAGGGGGCGCATCGTGACAGCACTGCAGGGCGATTCCGCGCAACCGTCCATCGCGCACGGTCGATTCTCGGCCATCACATCCACGGGTCGCAGCTACTTATGGCAAGGCGGCATTCTCTGGATAGGCGAAGGTCAGGGCAGAACGCAATGGCACGAGCACCATGCCCATCAACTCGTCATCGCGTTGCGAGGTAGCTTCCGCTTTCGCACCACGGCTGATGGTGCCTGGACCGACTACGAGGCCGCCATCGTCCCCAGTGAATGC
The DNA here is from genome assembly GCF_000611145.1 of Cupriavidus sp. SK-3. Taxonomy (NCBI): domain Bacteria; kingdom Pseudomonadati; phylum Pseudomonadota; class Betaproteobacteria; order Burkholderiales; family Burkholderiaceae; genus Cupriavidus; species Cupriavidus sp. SK-3. The sequence continues at coordinate 2,774 of NZ_JFJV02000276.1, forward strand.
ACGCACCAGTTCGAAGTTGTTGGCGCCGCCACCATGGCCCATCTCTTCGTGGAACCCGAAACCAGCGCCGGGCGCGCACTCACCGCACGCTTTGGTTCGAATGCCGTCGCTGAACTCCCGGCCGCAGGTGCCCGCGCGGCTGCCAGGTTGCTGTCCGAAGCGTTGCAGTCGAGCCAGTTGGCCAAGGACATGGTCGAGGCAGCAAGGTTGGCCATTGCAGAGTTGTGTGGGACCGAGACGAGGCCGGACAAGGACATGGACCCGCGCCTTGGCCGGGCCCTGGACTATATCCGGTCGAACATTCGAAATCCCCTCTCACTAAATGACGTGGCCTCAGCGGTCGCCCTGTCCGAGAGTCGTTTTCGGCATCTGTTCGTCGCCGGGACCGGGAGCTCGTTCAGAGCGTATCTCTTATGGCTGCGCATCAATCTTGCCGTCGAGGCGGTCATGTCGGGCGCATCCTGGACCGAAGCCGCGCATGAGGCAGGATTTGCGGACTCGGCTCACCTTACTCGCACGCACAAGCGCATGTTCGGCATCGAACCGACGGCACTGCGCCCTCAGGCGCCCGGTTAAGGTGTGCTGGAATGCCGATGCTTCGAAAGGTGCGCGGAACGCTTGGCCGGGGCTGAGTCCCATTGGATGATGCCAGTGCGCTGCCGCGGCTTGAAGGATGCGGAATTTTCCCAAATTCACTGCGAACCGGCTGAAAAGCGCTGCGCCATGCCGCTACGGGCCCGGCAAGAGCTAGAATCAGCCATCGGGCCGACCTAACCGCTGCCTTGCCGCGCCCCGCAGAATCGCACAGATCTCCGCGACAAGGGAGCCAATCCACACCTCGAATTCCGCATGCGTCTTACGTTCAAGTGCCTTTCCTGCCTGCTGGCCCTGACTTTCAGCGTAGCCGTACCCGCCGCAGCCCCGGCAGTCCAGGCGACTGCGGCAGTTGCCAGGCTGGCTTCCGCCGCGCCGGTCGAAGTGGCCAGCGTGGAGGGCATTACCGAGTACCGGCTCCCCAACGGCCTGCGCATACTGCTGGCGCCCGACGCGGCACAGCCGGTCACCACCGTGAACATGACTTACCTGGTCGGCAGCCGCCATGAGAACTATGGCGAGACCGGCATGGCGCACTTGCTCGAGCACCTGCTGTTCAAGGGCACGCCGGCGCTGCCGGGCAACACCATTGCGCAGGAACTCACGCGCCGCGGCATGCAGTTCAACGGCACGACTGCCTTCGACCGCACCAACTACTACGAGAGCTTCACCGCGAGCGATGAAAACCTCGACTGGGCGCTGAAGATGGAAGCGGACCGCATGGTCAACAGCTTCGTCGCCCGCGAGGCCCTCGACAGCGAGATGACGGTGGTGCGCAATGAGATGGAGCGCGCCGAGAACAACCCCGGCGGCGTGCTGATGCAGCAGATGCGCTCGGCCGCCTATCGCTGGCACAACTACGGCAAGGCGCCGATCGGCGCGCGCAGCGACGTGGAGCATGTCGCCATCGGCAACCTGCAGGCGTTCTATCGCCGCTATTACCAGCCCGACAACGCGGTGCTGGTGGTGGCCGGCAAGTTCGACGTAGCCGCCACGCTGGCGCGCATCGGCACGCACTTCGGCGCGATCCCGCGCCCTGCGCGCACGCTGCCGGCGCAGTACACCGTGGAGCCGCCGCAGGAGGGCGCGCGCGAGATCACGCTGCGCCGCATCGGCGACTCGCAGGTGGTGGCCGTGCAGTACCACATCGCCCCCGGCGCCCATCCGGATGCGGTGGCCATGCAGTTGCTGGCTGACATCCTCTCGGATGGCTCCGGCGGCCGCCTGTACAAAGCGCTGGTGGAAAGCGGCAAGGCCAGCTGGCAGTTCGGCTCGGTGTCGTCGATGAAGGATCCCGGCTCGGTCCTGTTCGGCGCCGGGCTGAGCAAGTCGAAGGATCTCGAGGTGGCGCGGCAGACGCTGGTGGCGCAGGTCGAGGGCTTCGCCGAGCGGCCGGTCACCGAGGTGGAGCTGGAGCGCGCCCGCACCCGCATGCTCAACGGCTACGAGCGCCTGCTGGAAAACCCCTCCGGCTATGCCGTGGCCTTGTCCGAGGCGATCGCCAAGGGCGACTGGCGCCTGCTGCTGATCGCGCGCCAGCAGGCCGAACGCGTGACGCTGGCCGACCTGCAGCGGGTGGCGCAGAACTACCTGCGCGCCAGCAACCGCACGCTGGGACGCTTCGTGCCGCTCGACATGCCCGGGGACAAGCCTGCCGAGACGTCTGCGTCGGCCAGCGTGCCCGCCGCTCCGGATATCGCCGCGCTGGTAGCGGCCTACCAGGCTAAGCCAGCCAAGGCCGCCGTGCCGGCCTTCGACCCGAGCCCGGACAATATCGAGGCCCATACCTTGCGCGGCAAGCTGGCCAACGGCATGCAGTTCGCCTTGCTGCCCAAGCCCAGCCGCGGGCAGACCGTCAATGGCATGCTGATCCTGCGCATGGGCGACGTGAACAGCCTGCAGGGCCTAGACGCGGCCGGCAGCCTGACCGCCGCCATGCTGATGCGCGGCACCCTTCGCCTGGAACGGCAGCAGATCGCCGACCGGCTGAATGCGCTCAGGGCAGTGGTGTCGATCCAGGGCGACGCGGAATCGGTCAACGTTCGTTTCGAGGCGCGGCGGGAAACACTTGCGGAGACGCTGGCGCTGCTGCGCGAGATCTTGCGCGAGCCCAGCCTGCCAGCCGCCGAGTTCGAGACGCTGCGTGCCAACGCCATTGCCGGCGTCGAAAGCGGGCTGAGCCAGCCCGAGACGGTTGCATCGAATGCGCTCGGCCGCCACAGCAATCCCTACGAGCTGGGGGACCCGCGTTATGTCCCCACGACACAAGAGAATATTGCGGCACTCAGGCAGCTGCGGCTGGCCGACTTGCGCTACTTTCACACGCGCTTCTATGGCGCCAGCCACGGACAGGCGGTGCTGGTCGGGGACTTCGACCGCGAGGCGGCTCAGGCGCAGCTGGCTGCCCTGTTCGGCGACTGGCAGGCGCAGGCGCCCTATGCGCGTGTCGACCGCCCCTTCGTACCGCTCGCGCCCGCCCGCCTGACCCGGGAAACACCTGGCAAGGCCAATGCCATCTACCTGGCCGCCCTGCCGATCGAGCTGACCAGCAATTCCCCGGATTATCCGGCCCTGGTCATTGCCAATCGCGTGTTCGGCGGCAACGCGCTCAAGGGCCGGCTTGCGGATCGGCTACGCCAACGCGACGGCATCAGTTACAGTGTCGGCAGTTTCGTGCAAGTGGGCGCGCTCGACACCAACGGCAGGTTTGGCATGCAAGCGCTTTATGCGCCGCAGAACCTGGATAGGCTCAAGCGCGGCGTCGAAGAGGAAATGTCCCGCCTTACGGATACCGGGATTACACCGGAGGAGTTGACGCAAGCCAGAAGCGGCCTGCTGCAGCTGGGCACGCTCTCCCGCGCCAGCGATTCGGCACTGGCCGGCGCGCTGGCCAACCAGCTGTTCCTGGGGCGCACGATGCGCTTTGTCACGGAATATGAGCAAGCTATCGCCACGGCGACCGTCGAACAGGTCAACACGGTAATCCGCAGGTACCTGGACCCGGCGCGGGTGGTGCATGTCTATGCGGGCGACTTTTCTGTCACGGCAGCGCAAAATGCCGGAGCGACCATGAAGGCGGATAGTGCGGCCACCGAGGCCACGCCCGCCCCCTAAAAGGGCCAGACTGGAGGAAAATAGCGGTACCGCGGGGCGGCGGAAGACGCCGCCGGCGCGGTAGCCCAAGAGTAGTCCAAAGGGCCGGGGGGCAACCCCTTGCCGCAATGACGCGTTGACTGTATATTCGTACAGTATAAGACGATATAAGAGGTGTGGATGTCAATAGTGCGAGCTAGCAGCAAAGCAGAAGCGCTTCGGCTTCTCGCATCGAAAGATGTGCTGGCGCTTGAGCTGGACTATGAAACCGGATGGCAGGACGCCGTCGAACTCGGCCGGCTCGGAGAAAAGCGCGGCATCAAAGTGCAATACCGCGGACAGGAAAGCATTGCTGTCCATTCGCGCGAAGCCCTGATCGAGGGCCTGGCCAAAACCAAGACCACCTTCCGGCAGCGCAACCTGTATTGCCAGTTCGATCTCGGCACGCTGGCCGATCATGAACTGCTTGATCTCGAAGCCAAGGCGACCCGGCTGGGCGACTACATCCTGGCGGGCCATCTGCTAAGGGATGTGGACGGAGTCTGGCCGCAAGAAGCACAAGAAACGCAAGAACCCACGCAATAAGGCGGCAAGTGGTAGCAAGTGGTGCTATCCACGTCGAACTCAGCCGTCCAGGCCAGGCGCCTCGCAACTAACGCGGCTTAGCGGCGCTTGCCCGGCCGTGCGATGCGGCCGGTATCGTTTATGCGCAGCGATGCTCCCCGCGCACCGGACGCCTCCCGGTCCAATCCAGGCGATACGCCGTTCTTCACAGGCGTCGCACCCCCCTCCCCGGTTCCCTCCACGCTTGGCCCCAGGCCGGTTGCCGATCTGCCGTCACGGACTGGGTTGCTGCGCACGCGGGCCAGCGAAAGCTTCAGCCGCCTCCACGCCGTGCAATTGGTATATCTGCCCCGCGTGCGGCGGTTCTGTGACTTCCTGATGCTCAGCCAGGTGCTGTGCACCACGCAGTTCCCGGTCTGACGGCGGCCCGGCAGTTCGGCGCAAGCGCACTACACTGGAATCCTGCGTGCCGATCTCGCACCACGGCTCTCCACGTGGGGCGGCATGCCGAAAGGAAGAGACAAATCATGACTGACCTGTCCGCCCCCCTTCTCGATGCACCGCCGAGCGCCGAGGAAAAGCGCAAGCGCATTTACGCCATCGTCGCCGCCTCATCCGGCAATCTCGTCGAGTGGTTCGACTTCTATGTCTACGCGTTCTGCGCCATTTATTTCGCGGGATCCTTCTTCCCCAAATCCGACCCGACCGCGCAGTTGCTGAATACGGCGGGCGTGTTTGCCGCGGGTTTCCTGATGCGGCCGATCGGCGGGTGGCTTTTTGGCCGTATCGCAGACAGGCATGGCCGCAAGAACTCGCTGCTGATCTCGGTGACGATGATGTGCTGCGGCTCGCTGATGATCGCCAGCCTGCCCACCTACAACAGCATCGGAGCCTGGGCGCCCGCGCTCCTGCTGATGGCGCGGCTGTTGCAGGGGCTCTCGGTGGGCGGCGAGTACGGGACCACCGCCACTTATATGAGCGAGGTGGCGCTCAAGGGCCAGCGCGGGTTTTTCTCGTCGTTCCAGTACGTAACGCTGATCGGCGGCCAGTTGCTGGCGGTGCTCGTGGTGGTGGTGCTGCAGCAGTTTCTCGACGAGCAGGAACTCAAGGCCTGGGGCTGGCGCATTCCGTTCGTGATCGGCGCCGTCACGGCAGTGGTGGCGCTCTTCCTGCGCCGCACCCTGCATGAAACCACCTCTGCCGCCACCCGCGCGAGCAAGGAGGCCGGCACCCTGACCGAGCTGTTCCGCAATCACAAGGCGGCCTTCTTCACGGTGCTCGGCTATACCGCGGGCGGCTCGCTGATCTTCTACACGTTCACCACGTATATGCAGAAGTACCTGGTGAACAGCGCCGGCATGTCGATCAAGACCGCCAGCTACGTGATGACCGGCTGCCTGTTTTTCTACATGTGCATGCAGCCGTTATTCGGCGCGCTCTCCGACCGCATCGGGCGGCGCAACAATATGCTGCTGTTCGGCGCGCTGGGCGCGCTGGCTACGGTACCGATCCTCACGGCGCTGGGCGGCGTCCACAGTCCCTTCGTCGCCTTCGTGCTGATTTCCCTGGCGCTGGCCATCGTCAGCCTGTACACGTCCATCAGCGGCATCGTCAAGGCCGAGATGTTCCCGACGGAGATCCGGGCGCTGGGCGTGGGCCTGGCCTATGCCGTGGCGAACGCGGTCTTCGGCGGCTCCGCCGAATACGTCGCGCTGGATCTGAAATCCCTGGGCCACGAATCGAGCTTCTACTGGTACGTGACGGTGATGATGGTGATCGTGTTCATGGTCAGCTTCCGCCTGCCGCGGCAGGCCAAGTACCTGCATCACGAACACTGACGCCGGCGCCCGGCCGGGGTGGCCTGGGTTAGCGGGGAAAGGCTGCGCACTGGTGCGCGCCGGTCCGCGCAGCAAGATGCCTGGGGCCCACGGCCAGTTCGATGCTGGTGCCGTCGTCGAGCCGCAACGTCTGTGGCGCCGCGCGCAAGCCCTTCGCGCCGTCGAGGCCCTCGCCCCACAGCCCGAATGCCGTCTCGCTGGCCCAGGTGCCGAGCGTGACGCCGTCGCGCCGCAAGCTCAGCCAGGCCCTGCGGGAGGTATAGGACAACCAGCGCCGCGCCACATGATGCACCGGCAGGCAGAGACGTTCGGCCAGCCCGGCCAGCACATCCAGGTCCACCGCGCCGGGCAATGCCAGGCGGAAGGCATTGAGCGGCATCAGCAACCGGCTCGCGAAGGCGTAGGCCAGGCCGCCAGCGGAGTCATCTTCCGGCATGGCCATCACGTCGGCGTTCGCGCACTCCACGTAGTCCATCTCGCTGCCGCCAAGAAGCTGGCGGCCCAGCAGGTAAGCGATCATGAAACGCACATCCGACGCTGCCAGGCGATCGCTGTGGAGGATGGTCCACGCGCCGGTGCCGGTGCGGTAGAGCGCGCCGTCGAAGCTTTGCAGGCGAGCCGGCTGGACCGAGGTCACCGGATCGGCACGGCCCAGCGCGCCGGCCGCGTCCAGCGCCAGGCGGATACAGTCCAGCGGCGCGCCTGGCCCACGCGCGGCGCCGGCCATCAGGGCTTCGATAATCGGGTAGCACGATGCGCCATCGGTCCACGTGCCGTTGCCGGACGAGTGTGGCCGGCGCAGGTGGTCAGTGCTGCGAACGGGAAAATTGTAAGCGGCAATTGCCATCGGGGCGGCCTCCGTTGAATACAACAGGACATCGCGTGCGCGCTTCGGCTGGCCCGCGGGCGCAGCGCCATCGCAGCACGAACGCTGCCTGGGCCCAGCGCGGACACCGGCCGGCGCACCGGGCGGGCGTCCGCACGCTAACGGCAAGGCTGGCCTTGCGCCCGCCTCGCTTCGCGTCTTCCGGTCAGTCGCGCAGCAGCTGCTTGGCGATGATCAGTTGCTGGATCTGCGTGGTGCCCTCGTAGAGGCGCAGCAGGCGCACATCGCGATAGAAGCGCTCGGCCTTGTACTCGGCGATATAGCCCGCGCCGCCATGGATCTGCACGGCGCGGTCGGCCACGCGGCCCACCATTTCGGTACAGAACATCTTGGTGCAGGAGGCCAGCATGCTGACTTCCGGATCGCTCTTTCCGGGCGTCTTGGCGTCGTAGCGCTGGGCGCAGTCGCGCACCATCGACAAGCCGGCATACAGCTCTGCCTGGCTATCGGCCAGCATGGCCTGGATCAGCTGGAAATCGCCGATCGGCTGGCCGAACTGCTTGCGCTCCTTGGCATAGGCCACGGCATCCGTAATCAGGCGGTGCGCCATGCCGCAGGCCAGCGCGGAGATGTGCAGGCGGCCCCGGTCGAGCACCTTCATGGCGGTCTTGAAGCCCACGCCAGGCACGCCGCCGATGATGTTGGCGGCAGGCACACGCACGTTTTCCAGCACCACGTCGCAGGTCTTGGTGCCGCGCTGGCCCATCTTCTTGTCCGGCTTGCCAAGCGAGATGCCCGGCGTATTCGCCGGCACGATGAACGAGGAAATGCCCGATGCCCCGGCGCCGCCGGTGCGTGCCATCAGCGTAAAGGCGCCGGCACGCGGGGCGTTGGTGATGAAGCGCTTGGTGCCGTTGATGATGTAGTGATCGCCGTCGAGCTCCGCCCTGGTCTGCAGGGAAGCCGCGTCGGAACCCGCGTTCGGCTCCGTCAGCGCGAACGAGATGACCAGCTCGCCGCTGGCGATCTTCGGCAGATATTCCTGCTTCTGCGCCTCGGTGCCGTCCATCAGGATGCCCTGCGAGCCGATGCCCACATTGGTGCCGAATACCGATCGGAAAGCGAAAGCCGTGTGACCGAGGTCATACACCACGTCGCATTCCTGTGCCATCGACAAACCGATGCCGCCGTAGTTCTCCGGAATGGAGATCCCGAACAGGCCCATCTCCTTCATGTCGGCAACGATATCGGCTGGTACGTCGTCGGTTTCCTCGAGCGTGTCTTCCGCCGGCTTCAGGCGTTCGTCGATGAAACGCTGCACCGACGCGCGCAGCAGCGAAAAGGATTCTGCATCCAGGCTCATGGGGGTCTCCGGTCAAAGCAAACAACGATGTGGCCCACATGGTACGCCGTCACCTGGCTTTGACAATCCCCCCGGTCTTGAACAGAATGGATAACAAATTTTGACAACAGTGGAATATGGCCAAAACGGCGCATTCCTCGCCGCATGGCCGATCGGACTGGTCAGCGCGCTCCCGCTTCGACGGCGAGGTCGGCCAGTTCCTTGGCCCGGTCCGCCGTCATCTGCATCACACAGGCAGACGCATTGACGCCAGCAAGCGTGCCGCCGTCGGGATCGGCCTGGAAATCGCAGTTGGCATCCCTGAACTTCAGCCATGCACGCTGCGCGTCAAGCAGCCTGGGCTTCCTGGCGGGCGAAATCGCCTGCTGCAGACGCTTATAGATGGCATTCAGGGTCTTGTCCTGCCGGGCGGTCTCCGCCGCAATGCACTCGTGCATGCCGGCAGTAGTGACATCCGGGCGCTCCATGCAGGCCCCGTACTGTTTCGACAACAGTTTTTCATCAGCATGCGCGGCAAAGGACGCGGCAAGCAGCAACGCTGAAAGCAGCGCTTTTTTCATATCGGATCTTGGAGGAGTTGTTTCCTGGACGCCAATGGCCGCGCATAAGGCGCGGCCATTGGCCTGCCACCATGCCCGGCAAGCGGGCAAACGTGGGCAAGCGAGCGCCGGCTGGAGCCAGCGCTTTCAGTCAGCTATTGCGTGATCAGGCTTCTGCGATCAGGAAGCGGGCACGGTTCTTACCCAGCCAGGCCGGTGCGCGGCCACGGCCGGTCCAGGTGGCGCCAGTCTTGGGATCGCGATACTTGGGAGGCAGGCTGGACTTGGGCTTGGCCGCGGCGCCGTTCGCGCTGGCTGCCGGGCGGCCCCGGCGGCGCTTCGGGGCGATATCGTCAGCCGTCAGTTCGTATTCCGCCATCAGCCCCTGGATCTGGGCAATAACGCCCGCCACTTCACTGGCACGCATCTCCGCCAGCTTGGCTTCGAGCGCTTCCTTTTCTGCGATCAGTTGCTTGTAAGTCGCCATTTTGATTCTCCTGGAGCGGTGTTAATTCAATGATAGGGGAAATTTTGCTGGCACAGCCTACCACGTTTGATTAAAGAAAATCCAATCGCGTAAGAAGATGATACAACCGCCCCGAATTGTAGCGAATTGAAAAGCCCGGCGGGGCACCCACATTGCACCCGGGATTGGCAGCCGAAATGCCCAGTCGAAGCAGACGAATACCTGTGCGCATTGCAGGATTCAAGTAATAGCCTGCGCGGCAAAGGCGGCTCGACAATTTTTTCCCGCACGCCGCTAACGGCATTGACGTGCGCCACGGCGCCGCAATCACCCGCCGGCACTAAGATGCAATAAGACAACTCTGTCCGAAAGGTCTTTGAAAGGACACTCTTGCAAGTCGTTGGCAAACGCGATGCCCGACTAATCCGAACGATGTGCGGACAATGTGCAGGCCATGCCAATGTGATAAGGAAGGCTGAACCGGCGAGCACGGGTTTCTGAAAATTGCCAGGCAAAGGCATATGGTTCGGCCACGATGCTAAGCAGTATCCACTTTCCCCTCCAATTCGCGCCGTGCCCCGCCGTCAATCCCACCCCCGGAACCGCGTGGAAAGCTGGCGTCGATGATCGTCAAAACAAGAAATGCAGGGCAATCCGCGCGCCAGAAACACTAGCAAATCGGCGCCGCCGAAGCCTCGCTTATGCATCTGTGACGGCTTTTTTTACCCGGCATTTGCCCAATTTCGGGTTGATTGCGATTTAGCCTGGAACGCCTGCGGCGTTTGACAGGCAGCGTTCCGGCTTATGGAGTCTGGTGCCCGCGCTTTTCCAAAAAGCAGCCCGCATGCCACGAGACCTGGCTGGCCCGGAATCTTTCAGTTCCATGCCAACCGGACTGGTGGTACCTTGCAAAACGCGCCGCCCCCTTTGGGGCATTGGCACAGCCAATTTGGGGGAAACACCATGTCGCATTGCCTGGAGGAAATCCATGAGGCGCAGGTAGTGGCCGCCGGGAAAGCGCAAGGACGCTGGCTCCGCCGCTTCGGCCCGTTTGCCGGCAGCGCAATGGCAGCCGCCCTGCTGACGGCCTGCGCCAGCCTGCCCGAGCCGGCCAGCCGGACGCCATCGCAAGCCCTTGCCGACACCGCCGGCACGCGCCTGGGCCGGGCGCTCGCCCCCGGCCAGGCGCAGCACCCTGGCCAATCGGTCTTCTACCCGCTTTCGTCCGGGCCGGATGCGCTGGTGGCACGCCTGGCGCTGGCGCGCGGCGCCGAGCGCAGCCTTGACCTGCAGTACTACATCTTCGACGGCGACCTCACCGGCAAGACCTTGCTGGCCGCGGTGGTTGCCGCGGCCGACCGCGGCGTGCGGGTGCGCCTGCTGCTCGACGACCTGCACCTGAGCGGGCAGGACCGCGAGCTGGCGGCAATCGACGCCCATCCGAATATCGAGGTGCGGCTGTTCAATCCCTTCGCCAACCGCAGCGCGCGCTGGCTGGAGTTCGCCACCGATTTCCGGCGTCTGGACCGGCGCATGCACAACAAATCAATGACCGCCGATAACCAGCTGACGGTGGTGGGCGGGCGCAATATCGGCGACCCCTATTTCTCCGCCAGTACGGCAACGGACTTCAGCGACTTCGATGTGCTCGCCGGCGGCCCGGTGGTGCCGCAGGTATCGGCCGTGTTCGATGACTATTGGAATGGCGCGGCAAGCTATCCCGTGGCCAGCCTGATGCCGGCCCCTGCCGATGCGCAAGCCGAGGTGCAGGCCCTGCGCACATACCTGGACGAGCATGCGGCCGAGGCCAGGGGCAGCGATTATGCGCGGGAATTGCTCGATTCCGGCATGGCGCAGGCGCTGGAAGGCGGCAAGGTGCCCGCTTACTGGGGGCAGGGCTCGGTGATTGCGGACCAGGCTGTCAAGGTCACGCTTCCGCCCGAAGACAACAGCAGCCACGCCATCCCCAAGCTGGTGCACCTTCTGGACAGCGCACAGCGGGAGCTGGCGCTGGTTTCGCCGTATTTCGTGCCGAACGCAACAGCGGTGGATTGGCTTGCCGGCATGGCGCGCCGCGGGGTGCGCGTTGGTATCCTGACCAACTCCTTCGCGGCCACCGACGTGAGCGCCGTGCACGCCGGCTATGCGCCCACGCGCAAAGCGCTGCTGGCGGCAGGCATCCAGCTTTACGAGCTCAAGCCGTCGGCCTATGCGGAGATGGCGCACGAAGGGCACCGCAGCCTGATCAGCAAGAGCCGTGCAAGCCTGCACGCCAAAAGCTATATGGTCGACCGCCATTTGCTGTTCGTCGGCTCGCTCAACCTGGACCCGCGCTCAGCCCGGCTGAACACCGAGATGGGCGTGGTGGTCGACAACGCGGCGCTGTGCACGCAGCTTGGCGCGGCGCTGGACGAAAGGCTGCTTGATGTGGCCTACAAGGTAATGCTGGAACCAGACCCCGCCGGCGGGGAGCCGAAGCTGGTCTGGGTAACGCGCGACAACGGGCTGCTGCGGACCTACGACAGTGAACCCGACATGAGTGTCTTCCAGCATTTCGGCCAGGGCCTGCTGCGGCTGCTGCCGCTGCAGGAAGAGTTGTAGCCAGCGTTGCCCTTGGTCCTTGGCTTGCCGGTGACGGCCTGAATCACCGCCCATGGCATTGCTTTAAAGCACGGTCGCGTATTCGAGCGTCTTGGGCGTGGAAGTCAGCGTGCGCGGCGTCTGCCCGACCACGACCGTGTCGTCCAGCCTGAATCCGCCAATGCCATAGGCATAGATGCCCGGCTCAGCCGAATACACTTCGTCATCGAGCAGAGGGCGGTGGCAGAAAGCCATATCCTCCGGATACTCGTGATGGATGATGCCGATCGCATGGCCGGTGCGATGGCGAATATAGTCGCCAAAGCCCGCCTGCTCGATCTGTGCCTGTGCGGCGGCATCGATGGCGCTCACCGGGTTGCCGGTGCGGGCCGCGGCAATGGCGGCTTCGTTGGCGTTCCGGGCCGCAGTCCATAGCCTGACCTGCTCGTCGCCCGGCCGGCCGCAGAACCATGTCCGCTCGTTTTCGATGGCCAGGCCGTTGAGGCGCGGTATCACGATATTGACCAGCACGTCGCCCTCCTTGATGCGCGCGCCGCAGGAGGCCCCGTCGCCATGGGGCGAAGCCGATGCCGGACCGCTCAGGGTCCAGCAGCGGATCACCTCGAAATGCTCGCCGGGAAAGCGCTCGGCCGCCTCCTGCACGAACAGCGAGGCCATGGCGAAATCCAGTTCCTGCACCAGCCTGCCGGGGCGGATATTTTCCCGGTAGCGATCCTGGACCCAGTCGGAAATCGATCCGATGGCCGCCATCACCGCGAGCTCCTCCGCATGCTTCTGCCAGCGCAGGCTGCGGCATTCCGCCGTGGCGGGCCGCAGCGTCAGCTCGGGCAGCAGCCGGGCGGCGGCGGCCAGCACGGCACTGCCGCCTTCGACAGCAATGCGCGAGCGCGCCAGGCCAGCGCCTTTAAGCCGCTCGGCGAGCAATTCGGGCACCTGCCCGAGCAATGGCAGGCGGTGACTCAGCCTGGGATGCTCGGCGTAGTAACTGATATCGGTAATCCAGACTTTCCCCTGCTCCTGGGAGAACCGCATATGGTTGGTCGACAACTCGTTCATCACCAGGAATGGCGTGCCATTGCGTGGCACCACGGCAAAGACCGGCCGTTCCCAGGGCAGCACATCGGTGTGGAAATTGGTCGCGAACTGAAAGAAGTCGCTGCTGGTGAAGATAATCGCATCGGCATGGATATCGTCCATCAGGGCGAGCATCTTGCGATAGCGGCTATCCCAGACGGCTTTGGTAAGTATTGGCATTGCAGTGTTTCCTTTAGCTGTCTTGTCTAGTCGTTGCTCAGGCCAAGCTGCCGGATCAGGGGGCCCCAGATCTTGCTATCCCGCTGCATCCATTCCTTTACCGCTTCCGGCCTGGATGGCAGCGGCTCCAGCTGCAGCGCATCGAGCCTGGCTTTCACCGAAGCATCGGCAAAGAACTTCCGGGTTTCCACATTGAGCCGGTCAATGATTGCCCTTGGCGTGCCAGCCGGCACCACCAGCGCGTACCAGCCCGGCAAAGGAAAATCCTTGACGCCGAGTTCGGCCAGCGTGGGCACATTGGGTACGCTCGATGCGCGCCGCGTACCGATAACTGCCAGCGGTTGCACCTTGCCGCCATTCGCCTGCACCGCGGCGGTATTCAGCACATCCGCCATCAGTTGCGTCTGGTTGCCCATTACGCTCGTCAGTCCGGCCGCCGCGCCGTTGTATGGCACGTGGGTCAGTTGCAGGCCCAGGCGCTGCTCCAGCATTTCAACGACGAGGTGTGTCGAGTTGCCTTTCCCCGCCGAGGCAAAATTCAATTCCGCCGGCTTCGCCTTTGCCGCTCTCGCCAGATCTTCCAGCGACTTGATCCCTGTGGATGGGCTGGCCACCAGCAGGAATGGCGTATTGACCAGCAGGCTGACGCCGTCGAAATCCTTTTGCGGGTCATAGGGCAACGCCTTGTACATGTACGGGTTGAAAGCGAGATAGGAAATGCCCGCCACCATTACCGTATAGCCATCCGGCGCCTGCTTGGCGACGAAGCTGGCCGCCACCACGCCGTTCGCGCCGGCCCGGTTTTCCACCACCACCGGCGCCCCGAGATGGCGCGACATGTAATCGGCCCACAGCCGCCCGACCACATCGGTGCCGCCGCCCGGCGCCTGCGGCACCACCAGGCGCACCGGCTTGGCCGGGTACGCCGCATCGGCGCGCGCGGATGCCGCGCCAAACTGCAATCCAGCTATGGCGCCCATCGCGAGCGCGCCTGCCACCGCCCTGCTTTTCCATGTCCTCACGCTGCACTCCCGGTTGTCGTCCCAGCCCGCGCCGGGCATGTCATCGAAGTGAAATCCACGACCGATTATGCATAGCCGATCCATGAATTAATAATGAAATAACTTGAGACTTCCATTAGCATTCGTGCATGACATGGAACCTTGACGACATCCTCTGGGCACGCCGAATGAAGCTGCGCCACCTGGAGGTTTTCCTCACGCTGGTGGAATCCGGCGGCATCACCGCGGCCGCCGAGGCGATGCACATGACGCAGCCCGCGGTCTCTCACTGGCTGAAGGACCTCGAAGATGTGGTGGGCACCGCGCTATTTATCCGCGGACGACAGTTGCAACTGACGCCGGCCGGGGAAGTGCTGCGGCGTCACGCGCTGCGCATGCTGGGCGATGTGCGCCGCGTGAACGATGAACTCGGCACGATCCGCACCGGCCTGGTGGGGCGCCTGCATGTGGGCTCCATCCTCTCCGCCGCGCCGGTGATCCTGCCCAAGGGCATTGCGCGGCTGCAGCGCCAGATGCCGGGCATCTTCATCCATGTGGTCGAGGCCACGCTGGAGACTTTGCTGGAGCGGCTGGGGCGCCGCGAACTGGACCTGATACTGGGCCCGCTCGACATCCGCGCCCATAAATCCGGCTTCGCCAGCGAGTTGCTGATGGAAGACACCGTGAAGGTGGTGGCAAGCCCGGGCCATGCAATGGCGCGCAAGCGCAAGCCGACCTGGGCGCAGGCGGCGGCCTACGACTGGATCATGCCGCCGGCCGGCACCCTGATGCGCACACGGCTGGAAGATGCGTTCATGCACGCTGCCACCCCGGTGCCGATGCCGCGCATCGAGACCGCTTCCATCATCACCATCCAGATGCTGCTGCGCGAGTCGCCGTACCTGACCGTGCTATCCGGGTCGGTCGCCGATCACTATGCCGCGATGGGCCTGCTGGAATGCGTGCGGATGGCGCCGGAAGTCGCCTTCAGCGCGCTCGGGATGCTGTGGAACAGGAATGCGGAGAGCCCTGGGCTGAGCCAGCTCGTCCAGTCGTTCAAGGAGGTCGCGCAGTCGCTATAGCGCCAGAGGCTGCGCCCGGCGCCGCCCGCCGCAAAAGCTACACTGTCTGCCGTGCCGGCGCCTGCCGGCACGTTTTCACCCGAAGGAACCAACCCGCCACATGGACCTGAACGCCCTGCGCCTTTTCGTGGACATCGTCGACGCCGGCAACCTCTCGGCTGCCGCGCGCAAGCTCAAGATGACCCGCGCCAACGTGAGCTACCACCTGAAGGCCCTTGAAGAAGAACTGGGCGTGCAATTGCTGCGCCGTACCACCCGCCATGTCGAACCCACGCCGGTGGGCGCGGGGCTGTACGAGCACGGCCGCAACATCCTGGGCGAAGTGGCGGCGGCCAACGCGCTGATCAACAGCATGGGCAAGAGCCTGCAAGGCCACGTGCGCCTGTCGGTGCCCACTGGGCTGGGGCATTCGATGCTGTCGCCGCTGCTGGTGAAGTTCAAGCACCGCTATCCCGACATCATCCTCGACGTGGTGTTCGACAACCGCATCCACAACCTGGTGTCCGAGGATGTGGAAGTGGCGCTGCGCATCATCTCCACGCCACCGGATTCCGTGGTGGCGACCGAGATCGGCGTGGTCGAATGGGTGGTGTGCGGATCGCCCGGCTACCTGGCCACGCAGCCGCCGCCGCGCGAGCTGGCTGATCTCAAGGACCACGCCATCGTCTGCGCCTCGCCCATCGGCCAGAAGCTCAAGGCCTTCGGCACGCGTGGCAACGGCGGCGGCGCCGCGCGCGAGCAAGTGTCGCTGGAGCCCACGCTGAGTTCCGAGAACTTCGCCTTCCTGAAGGATGGCGTGATGGGCGATCTCGGCCTGGGCATCTTCCCGCTCTACGCCGTCGGCGCCGAACTCGACACGGGCGCCTTGCTGCCGGTGCTGGCGGACTACCACATCAGCGTGTTCGGCAGCCGCCTCTATATGCTGACCATGCCGAACCGCTACCAGACCATGGCCACGCGTTACCTGCTTAACTTCCTCAAGACCGAGTTGCAGGCATTGTGGCCCCAGCCGCGCCAGGCACCCCCCGCGCAAGCGGACGACGAGGCATGAAGGCGGCGCGAGGCTACCCGGCCAAGGCGGATAGCAGCGCAGCCTGCGGGGGCACGGTCTATAGTAGGAAACGCAGGGGCCCGCCCCCGTGGCCACCGCACGTACAGCGAAGGAGACGCATCATGGCCTTGGCTACCACCCTGGCAAATTGCCTCAACAGCAGAAACAGCCGTTTCGACACCATCCGCCATCCCTACACCCTCAGCAGCATGGCCACTGCAGAGGCTGCGCATGTTCCCGGAGATCGCCTGGCCAAGACCCTGTTGCTGGAGGATGACATCGGCTACGTAGCCGCGGTGATCCCGTCCAGCCACCACCTCAACCTAGCCGCCATCTGCGCGCAAACCGGGCGCACGCTGGTACTGGCGCACGAAGACGAAATCCGCGAAGTCTTCAAGGATTGCGATCTCGGCGCCATACCGCCGGTCGCCATGGCCTACGGCATGCACACCTACCTCGACGACAGCCTGCTGGCCCAGCCGGAAGTATTCTTCGAGGCAGGCGACCACCAGCAACTCGTCCACATGAGCAGCGACCAGTTCGCAGACCTGATGGCAGGAGCAGAACAAGGGCATTTCTCGCGCCGCATGATGTAGCAAACGGAAGTGTGCGGAAAGGGTGTGGCCCGCGATCGGGCCACACCCCAACGCGATGCAAAGCGAGCCCCCCAAGCGATGCGAAGCGAGC
>NZ_JFJV02000277.1:0-19645 GCF_000611145.1 Cupriavidus sp. SK-3
ACTTGCCCCCCTCCTGCGCCTAGCGGCCCTATGCGTCGGCAGAAACTGTTCAAGTCTACAAACAATGACCCCATTTCGCGGAAAGCTTCGGACGCGCCATCTGGAAATCATTCTCTCCGTCGCGGAGCTTGGAAACCTGTCCAAGGCCGCCGAGCAATTGCACATGACGCAGTCCGGGCTCTCGCGGGCGGTTGCCGAGGTCGAGGAGATCGTTGCCGGGAAGCTGTTCGAACGATCCGCGAAGGGCATGATGGCCACTGCGCTCGGGGCCGCGATGTGCCGGCATGCGGCCTTGCTCCTGAGCGACTTCCACAAGGCCGAGGCGGATCTGGGTGCCATCGCCAGGGGCGATCTCGGCAACATGATCCTGGGCTGCTTCTCGATGTTCAGCCGGTGGCCGCTGGCGGAGGCGATTCTCCTGTTCCGGCAGGCGAATCCGCGCGTGGAGCTCACGGTGGAGGTCGGTTCGCACGAGGCCTTGGTCGAGAAGCTGGATGCCGGCGCCATCGACCTGCTCGTCAGCCGCAGCCCGAGAAGCCTGAGCGTGGAAACCTACCGGGCAGCCGCGCTGGTGCATGACGGCATCGTGCTGGCGTGCGCACCGGATCATCCCCTGGCCATGCAGGATGTCGATCTCGCGACTTGCGTCCAGTACCCCTGGATCTCCGCGCCGCGGGGCAGCATCCTTCGCGAAATGCTGGTCAATGAGGTCCGTGAGGCAGGTCTGCCAGCACCGGAGATTGTCGGCGCGCTCTCACTGGAACTGGGGCGCGAGCTGATATCCCACGGCCACTTCCTGTGGCAGCTCCCCGAAAGCGCTGCACGCTTCATGGCCGCGCGCGGCGAGATCCGCATCCTCCCGCTGTCGTTCAACTCCAGTCTTGGTCCGCTATCAGCCATCTGGCGGCGCGACCGGACCAGCACGCGGCAGACGCGCAGCTTTATCCTCAGCCTGCGGCGCGTTGTCGAATCCTCCTGGGACGCCGGCAGCCACTGAGCCTGCGGCTCGCCCCACTCGCGGGCAATCGCACGCCCGCCCCTTCAATGCCATCCGCACGGCACGGGTGCCACCGCGTTTTCCCGTGCCGTGGCCCGCGTCCGCCGTGCTTTCCTCACCTGCCTCGATGCGCCTGCACGGGCCATGCGACCTACGCATGACGCTTCTCGCATTCGTCATGCCTTACCGCGCCACCTTCGCTCTACCATCGGTCACTGGCTAAAGACATCGCCCACGCGGCAAGTCTTCGCCGGATATCGGAGAGATCGCCGCGCTGTTCTGCCGAGCGTTCCAACCGAAGCCACGAAAGAGGAGGAGACAATGAGGAAGAAAGGCTGTAGGTCCGCCACCACGGGAAGTGCATTTCCGCGCATTCATCTGCGCCAGCTTTGCCTGGCAAGCCTGGCGACAACCGCGCCGGGCGTGGCGGCCAGGTACACCAGGCAATCCCGGAGGGCGGGCGGCACCGCGGACGCCAAGGCCCCTGTCAACGGCGTCGCCGCCCCGTCGGACAGTAGCACGCAAGTACTGTCCGGGCGCTTTGTCGAGCACGCGTTCCGAGCGCAACGGGAAAACCTGCCATGAAGAACCCCCCATTGCATGTCGATCCCCTGGACATCACCGAGGTGATCGACAACATCCCGCCCAATCGACAACGCCGCCGCATCATCGCCATCTGCTTTGCCGTGGTTGCGCTCGAGGGCTTCGATGCAGCCATCATCGGATTCATTGCGCCGCAGATCGCCGCGCACTTCGCCGCGAAGCCTGCCGAGATCTCCGCTGCCATCGCAGCGGGCATGTTCGGGCTGCTGCTCGGCTATGTCACTGCGGGAAGCGTTGCCGATACGCGCGGACGCAAGCCTGTGCTCGTGGCCGGCACGCTAACGTTTGCGCTAGCCACCCTCGCCTCTGCGTTCAGCGCGTCGCTATTCCAGCTAGTGGCATGGCGATTGCTGACCGGTGTGGGCGTCGGCGTGGCGATGCCCGCCGTTGCCGCGCTGCTGGCGGAAGTGCTTCCCGCCCGCCGGCGCGCATCTACGCTCTCCGGCGTGTTCTGCGGATTCCTGTTCGGCTCCGCCGCGGCGGGCTTCCTGACGGGGCATCTGATTGACAGCATCGGCTGGCAGGGGCTGCTTCTCATCGGAGGCATCGGGCCGCTGCTGCTCGTTCCCGCCATCCTTGCCCTGTTGCCCGAGTCGCCAAAATTCCTGGTGCAGACCGGCGCGGGTGCGGACCGGATATGCGCCGCCCTTGCCAAGCTGGGCGCGCCCCAGCCTGGCGCAGCGATGTTCAAGGCCCCCGCGCCGCCGGCCGAGATCACGAAGGGCAGCGTGGCGCAGCTCTTCAGTACGCAGTACCGGTCAACCACGGTGCTGCTCTGGCTGCTGATGTTCCTGATACTGGGCAGCTTCTATGTCATCGCGAGCTGGCTCCCGACCCTGATCAAGAGTACCGGGGAAAGCGTTGCCATGGCTTCCAGGACGGCCTCCCTGTTTCAGCTTGGCGGCCTGGCCGGCGCGGTGGTTGGCGCCTTCGCCATCCGGCGCATCGCCCCGTTGCATTTTGTCGGGATCGCCTTGCTGACCGGTGCCGCCAGCCCGCTTCTGATCGCCTCGCCCGATGCCACGGCAGGGTACGCCATCGCCGTGTTCTGCTCGGGCTTCCTGATCAGCGGGCCCATCGTCGTGCTAAACGCCGTCGCGGTTGCGGCCTACCCCACGCAGATCCGTTCCGTGGGCGCGGGCTGGGCCAACGCGCTTGGCCGCGTCGGCTCGCTGGCGGGCGCGGGCTCTGTCGGGCTGTTGATCAAGTCCGGCGTGGGACTGCCCGAGATCATCGCCGCCGTCAGCGTCACGGTGCTGGTGTGCGCCGTGATCGTACCGTTTCTCATCCGCAAGTTGCGCGAACCTGGAGTCTGATCCAATGCCTGTCAAAGAGAAATCCGTTGTGGTGTCCTTGTCCATCGGCGCCATCCGTGGCGAGGCGTCCGATGGCGTCTTTGCGTTTCGCGGGGTGCCCTATGGCGAGCGAGCCCATCCTGGGAACCGGCTATCCGAAGTGAGGCCGCCGTCCGCATGGACTGGCGAACGCGATGCCAGCGCGCTCGGCGCGGTCTTCCCGCAATCGCGATCGCGCCTGGCTACGGTCATGGGCAACGGCATCGACCGCAACCCGCAATCCGAGGACGCATTCCTCCTCAATGTGTGGGCGCCGCGGGATGCGGAGCGCCGGCCAGTGTTCGTGTTCATTCATGGCGGCGGCTTTCTCAGCGGCGGTGGCACCGCTGCCTGGTATGACGGCGAGCGCTTAGCCCGCGAAAGCGGGATGGTCGTGGTCACGGTCAACTACCGGCTTGGCGCGCTAGGCAATTTCATCGATGCCAGCGATGCGCGCGGCGCCAATCGCGGCAATCGTTCCGTTCGGGACCTGATTCGCGCCCTGGAGTGGGTGCAGGAGCATATCAGCCGGTTTGGCGGCGATCCGGCGCGCGTCACGGTGGGCGGCCAGTCGGCCGGGGCCTACTACGCCTGGTTGCTTGGCGTCAGCCCTGCGTCGAAGGGGCTGCTCCATCAGAACGCCATGTTCAGCCTGCCGGAGCTGCCGCCGCTGTCACCGGACGACGCGTATCGCAAGAGCCTCGCGTTGCTCGATGCAGCAGGCGCGCAAGACATCGGTGCGTTGTCGGTCGATGACATCCTTGCCGCGCAAGGCCAGTTGATGCGGGCGCGCGCCGGTTTCGGCGAAGTCTCGATCGGCTTCCGGCCGGTGGCAGAAGATGGCCTTGTCCCCGACTGGCTCTTCGACCTGCCGCGCGCCGCCAAGCACGCACATGTGTCGTCGTCCCTGCTGGGCTTTGCGGCGGACGAGAATGCCGCCTTCATGGCGGCGGCGCCGGAGGTGGTGCAAGCGACCGAGTCCCAGGCCAAAGCCTGGTTCGAAACCAAATTCGGGACGGATGCGATGAAGTATTACGCGGCCTTTGCCGCCGCGCGCCCTGCTCACACGCCGTACACGCAGATCGTCGATGCGAGCGGGTACAAGCTGTTCGGCGCGGTGGCACGCGAGATCGCCAGCGCATTCTCGGCCGCGGGCAGGCCACTGTATCCGTACCGGTTCAGCGTGCAGAGCCGTGTGCCAAACCTCATGAGCCCGCACTGCCTGGAACTGCCTTTCCTGTTCGGGAACCGCGGCGACTGGCTTGATGCACCCATGATTGCGAACATCCCCCACGAAACGTTCGAGAAAGCGGGCTTTGCATTCCGTTCGGCAATAGCAAGCTTTGGCACCACGGGCAAGCCGGCGACGCTGTCTGCTACCGCATGGCAGGCGTTCGACAGCGCCGAGCCAGGCATTGCCGACTTCGACGAGGGCGGCAGATCCTGGGTGCCATGGCACCCCTTGTTGGCTGCTTAGCAGCCTGCCATGATCCGGGCCGCGCATTGCGACCTCGACGCCGCAAGAAACGGGAAGAAACGGGGTGATCCGGATCTGCAGCCCGCGCCGGATCAACGTGCAGGACGCACGCGGCGAGGATGAAACGGCGACGGCCAGCCGGTATGCCTGAGCGCATGCGTGGCCAGCGCAATCCGGCCTCGCTATGTGCGCAAACAGACATCCGAGCCATGCGCCCGGCCCGACACTCGGCCTGTACGTGAGTGGCCCCTGGCGCCGTACCTTCGCCCTGCCATGCCCTTTCCCAGGCTGGCAGGGCTCCTTTCATTCACGACTGGAAAGACCTGACCGGGCCTGCCGTGCCCCCGGCCACATCCGCACCGCCAGCGCCCCGATGGCCGTCGCGGTCGACAATATCGTCACCGCCATCCAGCCCCAGCGCGCCAGCAGCACGCTGCCCAGCGCGGCACCGGACGCCATCCCCACGAACATGCCGACAAACAGCACCGCATTGAGGCGGCTGCGGGCGCCCGGCTCGATGCCGTAGACGATGGTCTGGTGCGCGACCAGCGTAATCTGCACGCCAAGGTCGAAGCCCAGCGCGCTGGCTGCGATCAGCCACAGCCGTGCGTGCGGTGCGAGCAGCGGCGAGAGCAACATCCCGGCGAACGAGATCGCGGTCAGCGCAATGCCCAGGCGGGTGACAAGTTCCGGGCCTTTGCGGTCTGCCAGGCGGCCGGCCAGCGGTGCGGCGAGCGCGCCGGCGGCACCGGCCAGGCCGAATGCGCCAGCCGCCGCGCTGCCCAGGTGGAACGGCGCGCCGTGCAGCATCACGGCCAGCGTCGACCAGAATGCGCTGAAGCCAACCGACAGCAGCCCCTGCGACAGGGTCGCCCGGCGCAGCGCGCCGTGCTTCTGCCACAACTTGCCGAGCGAGCCCAGCAGCGCACTGTACGCGAGATGGGTGGTGGGCTTGAAGCGCGGCAGGCCGCGCGCGGCCACCACGCCGATCAGCGCAATGCTGGCCGCTGCGATCACGAACATGATGCGCCAGCCGAAGTGCTCGGCCACAAACCCGCTGAGCACGCGCGAGAGCAGGATGCCGAGCAGCAGCCCGGTCATCACGGTGCCGACGACCTTGCCCCGGTGCGACTCGGGCGCCAGCGTGGCGGCGGCCGGCACGATGTCTTGCGCCATCGTGGCGGCCAGCCCGATCGCCAGGCTGGTGGCCAGCAGCAGCCCGATGCCGGAGGCGGCGCCGCTGGCCAGCAGCGCGGCGCTCAGCACGGCGGCCTTGGCCAGGATGATGCGCCGGCGGTCATAGCGGTCGCCCAGCGGCGCCAGCAGCAGGATGCCCAGGGCATAGCCCAGTTGCGTGAGCGTGGGGACCAGCCCCACCGCCCAGTCGGACGCACCGATATCCGGACCCAGCACGCCCAGCATGGGCTGGCTGTAATAGAGCGATGCCACGGCCAGGCCGGCGCCGGCGGCAAGCAGCAGGACCAACCGGGCGGGCAAGCCAGTGGCGGCCCCAGTCTCAGCCACAGGGACCGCCGGGTGTGTGGCGGCGTTTGCAGGCGTAACGCGAACGGATGACATAGCGGAAACCCTCAGATCGAATACGAGACTGGAGTTTGCCGGCCCCTCGTTCAGCGCGGTAGTACTACACTCTGCACAATTGCTATGCGTCCGACGTATGACCAAATTAAAACCGCCCTCCCCCGCCACGCCAGCGCCCGCCTCGACCGACCGCATCGAACTGATGCAGACCTTTGTGCGGATCGTCGAAGCCGGCAGCCTGTCGGCGGCCGCCGCGCAGATGGGCACCACCCAGCCCACGGTGAGCCGCCGCCTGCAGAACCTGGAGCGCTCGCTGGGCCTGCGCCTGCTGCAACGCTCCACGCATGCGATGAAACTCACCGAGGACGGCGAGCGCTGCTTCGGGCGCGCCAAGGAACTGGTGGCGGGCTGGGAAGCGTTCGAGGCGGACTTGCGGGGCGCCGGCGACGAACCCGCGGGCACGCTGCGGGTGGTGGTGCCACACGCGTTCGGCCAGCAGCAACTGGTGGGGCCGCTGGCGGCGTTCCTGCGCCGCCACCCGCGGGTGACGGTCGAATGGTTGCTGCACGACCGGACACCGGACTTCATCGCCGAAGGCATCGATTGCGCCATCCACGTGGGCGAGGTCAGCGACCCGTCCGTAGTGGCGATCCGGCTTTCCGAAGTGCCCCGCATCGTCGTGGCGGCGCCATCGGTACTGGAAGCCAGGGCGATGCCCTCGCATCCGAATGAGCTTGCCGGCTTGCCCTGGTTGTCGCTGCGCACCTTCTACCGCAACGAGGTGTCGCTCACCCATGCGGCCACGGGCGAGACCCAGCGGCTGGCCTTCCACCCGCGCGTCGGCACCGACAGCCTGTATGCACTGCGCAGCGCCGCGGTCATGGGGCTGGGCGTTTGCGTGGCGTCGGCGTGGCTGATGGCGGACGACATCGCGCAGGGACACCTGCTCCACCTGGTACCGCAGTGGCAGGCTTCCTCGCTGCCCATGCAACTGGTCTATCCCTACGCGAGCTTCTATCCCGCCAAGCTGCGCCGCTTCGTGGAAACGATGCGGCAGACCGTACCGGCGACGATGGCGGGCAGCGCGGTACTGGCGCCCTGAGCGGAGCCGCCGCGCCCCGGAACAATGCCTCTGCGCGCGCGGTCGAACTCATCAGGCCGTGAAGAAAGCGGGAGGTCGCAATGTCCAGGTCCCTTTGTTTCGCCGCCGCTGCTTTGGCCGCATTGTCCGGCGCCAGCGCCCTGGCGACGCCTCCGGGCGGCAGTCTCTCGATCCGCTTCATCGATCCGCAGAGCTACACCGACGCCGCCTATTCCCACCCGTATGCAAGCGAGAAGGATCTCGCCGCGGTGGAAAGCGATATCACGCGGCATCTGACCCGGCTGGCCGAGCGCAAGCTCGCGCCGGGCGACTCGCTCAAGATCGAAGTGCTGGACATCGACCTGGCCGGGCGCTTCGAACCGTTTCGCTTCAACGGGCAGGAAATCCGCGTGGTCCGTGATATCACCTGGCCCCGGATGACGCTGCGCTACACCCTGAGCCATGAAGACCGCATACTGGCAACCGGAGAGGAACGGCTGGCCGACATGAACTTCATGATGTCGGTAAATATGTACTCGAGCAGCGACCCGCTGCGCTATGAGAAGCCCATGCTGGATGACTGGTTCGACAGGCGGATCGTCAGGCGCTAGCCCACTCTCGCGCGGCGCCTGGCGCACATGCCTGCGTGCAGGCGCCCTATGCCGTTGATCAAGCGATGGCGAGCACGATGCCAGCGGCACCGCGCCCGGCCTCAGTGATTACTTGCGCACGCAATCGGCACCAGAACCATCCCTGGCTGTCGAATTTTTGACTTTGAAGTTCAAGCCGTTGCGGTTACCCCCTGCCTCACACCCCATCCGGAATCCTCTCCAAGTCCTTCATCCATACGACAGACTCCGAATCACTAGGCGCCCGCCAGTCCCCCCGCGGCGACAGCGACCCGCCCGACCCCACCTTCGGCCCATTCGGCACGCAAGACCGCTTGAACTGGCTCGTCCGGAAAAACCGGTCAAGAAAGATCCCGAGGTTCCGCTTGATATCCGCCACCTTGTACTCATTACGCGCCACATGCAGCCCCTCGGGCCAGCTCCCCTTATCGCGATCGCCCCAGGCGCTCATGGCAAGAAACGCAATCTTGGTCGGCGTAAATCCAAACCGCAACGTGTAGTACAGGTTGAAATCCTGCAGTTCATACGGACCGATGAAATTCTCGGTCTTCTGCTGTGGCGCATCGGCCGAGTCGCCCGGCACCAGTTCGGGACTGATCTCCGTCCCAAGCACATCGAGCAATACGTCAGACCCCGCGTCGCCGATCTGTCCCGTCTCCGCTACCCAGCGGACCAGATGCGAGATCAGCGTCTTCGGCACGCTGCCATTCACGTTGTAATGCGACATATGGTCGCCAACGCCATAAGTACACCAGCCAAGCGCAAGCTCGCTGAGGTCACCCGTGCCGATCACGATAGCGTGGCTGGAATTGGCAAAGCGGAACAGGTGGTTAGTGCGCTCGCCCGCCTGCACGTTCTCGAACGTCACGTCGTACACGGGCTTGCCCGACGCATACGGGTGCCCGAGATCCTTGAGCATTTCGATGCAGCTCGGCCGGATATCGATCTCCTTCGACACGCAGCCCACCACCTCCATCAGCTTGCGCGCCTGGAGCAGCGTGCGGTCGCTGGTGGCGAAGCCGGGCATGGTGATGCCGAGGATATTGGTGCGGGGCAGCTTCAACCGGTCCATGGCCTTCGCGCACACGAGCAGCGCATGTGTTGAGTCCAGCCCGCCGGAGACACCGATCACCACCTTGGAGATGCCGCTGGCCGACAAGCGCTGGACCAGCGCCTGCACCTGGATGTTGTAGACCTCGCTGCAACGCTCGTCCCGGCGCCGGGCGTCGGACGGCACGTAGGGGAACCGCTCCACCGTCCGGCGCAGCGGCAAGGCCTTGTCCGGCGCCGTGTCGACGGCAAACGGAATCACCCTGAACTTCGCGACCTCCGCGCCATGGCGCCGCACCGAGTGGCCGAAGGTGGTCTGGTGCATCCGCTCGCGCGACAGGCGCTCCAGGTCGACGTCGGCAAAGGTCAGGTGCGAGCTGTCCGCGAAGCGTTCGGACTCGGCCAGCAGTTCGCCGTTCTCGTAGATCAGCGCCTGCCCGTCCCACGCCAGGTCGGTGGACGACTCGCCCTTGCCGGCCGAACTGTAGACATAGGCCGCGAGGCAACGCGCCGATTGCTGGCTGACCAGTTGATGCCGGTAGCCGGACTTGCCGACCACGATATTGGATGCCGACAGGTTCACCAGCACGGTGGCGCCCGCCAGCGCCGCGAACGACGACGGGGGAATCGGCACCCAGACGTCTTCGCAGATCTCCACGTGGAAGCGGAAAAACGGAATGTCCCGCGCTTCGAACAGCAGGCCGGCGCCAAACGGCACTTTGTTTCCGTCCAGCAGCACTTCGCTCACCGCCGCGCTGTCCGCCGCGCTGAATTGCCGTGCCTCGTAGAACTCCCAGTAATTCGGCAGGTAGGACTTCGGGACGACACCAAGCACCTGCCCGCCGGCGACCACCGCCGCGCAGTTGAACAACTGATGCTCGACCCGCAGGGGCAGCCCGACCACCAGCGTGGTGGCAATGGTCCTGGAGGCAGCCACGATCTCTGCCAGGGCAGCCTCGCACGCATCGAGCAAGGCGCGCTGGTGAAACAGGTCGTCGCAGGTATAGGCGGACAAGCCGAGTTCCGGGAAGGCCACCAGCGCCGCGCCCTGGCTGGCGGCTTCCCTGGCCAACGCAATCGTCCCGGCTGCATTGAAGGCGGGATCGGCCACGCGGCAGACAGGCACGCCCACCGCCACGCGGGCGAAACCGTGGGAATAGATATTCAGGAACTTGTTCGTCATGTCACTCATGTCAGTCATCCTTGCGCTGCGCGTCGCAGCGTCCCGGCGCCTGCCAGGCGCCGGAGCGGGTTGTGCGGTACATGGCGCAATTCTACGATGCGCGTCCTTCCGGCGCTGCAGTCCGCCGGCGCGCAACGGCACAGGCACAGCCGGGACGGGCTGCGCGCGGCGCCGGACATTGCGGCGTTTTCAACGCGAGCGGGAAGGAATGACCGGTGCCGGCAGGCAAGCACTACTCGCCACGGGCGATCCGCCGCCCCACCGTTGCCAGCAGCATCTCCAGGTGGCTCATCTCGATCGGCTTCACCATATGGGCGTGAAAGCCGGCGGCATGCGTATCCTCATGGTCTGCCGGTTGCCCGAACCCGGTCATCGCGACGTAGACCGTGCCGGGCAGTTCCGGCTGGGTCCGCAGGATCTTCAGCAATTCGAAGCCGTCCATGACGGGCATGGCGATGTCGATCAGCGCGAGGTGCGGCGAAAAACGGGTGGCGATCGCGCGGGCCGTTTCCCCCTCGTAGGCGACCGACACTTCATGGCCCAGCATCTCCAGCAGCATGGCGAGACTGTCAGCTGAATCCCGGTTGTCATCCACCACCAGCACGCGCAATGCGCCGGTCCGCGGGGACGTATCGGCAGCGGTGTCCGCGGGCTGATGCTTGATGCAGGGCATCTGGATGGTAAATGTGCTGCCCTTGCCCAGCCCGGCGCTGGAGGCCCGGATGGTTCCGCCATGCAGCTCCACCAGCGAGCGGCACAGTGACAGGCCAATGCCAAGCCCGGCATTCCGGGCTTCGCTGATGGGGCTGCTGCGTTGCACGAACAGGCTGAAGATGTCTTCCAGCGCGTCATGCTGGATGCCGCACCCCGGGTCGGATACCCGCAGCTCAAGCAAGCGGCCGGTCACCTCGCCGCTGATGGCGATGCGGCTGCCCGCCGGCGAGAACTTCGCGGCGTTGTGCAGCAGGTTCTGCAGGACCTGCACCAGCCGGGTGAGATCGGCCCGGAACGCCACGGGCTCATCGGGCAGGCTGACGTCGACTTGCTGCCCGCGCAAGTCCAGCACGGGGCGGGCGGACTCGATGCCACGCTCCACCACATCGCGCAGGTCGACATTGCGCAGCCGCAGTCCCACCTTGCCAGAGGCAATCCGCCCCACATCCAGCAGGTCGTCGACAAGCCGCGTCAGATGGCTGATCTGCCGGTCGATCATGTCCCGGCAGCGCGCGGCATGGGGACTGAGGCTGGTGTCCAGCCGCATCAGGTTGATGGCATTGCGTACCGGCGCTAGCGGGTTGCGCAGTTCATGCGACAGCGTCGCGAGGAACTCGCTCATGCGGCGGCTCGACGCTTCGATTTCTTCCAGCCGCCGTCTTTCGCTCATGTCCCGGACCACCTTGGCAAAGCCGCTGACGGCCCGGCTCTCATCGTAGATCGGCGTGATCGTCACGTTGGCCCAGAACAGCGTGCCGTCCTTGCGCACCCGCCAGCCCTCGTCTTCGAAGCGCCCTTCCGCCCGGGCGCACCGCAACTCGTAGTCCGGCCAGCCGCTGGCGACGGCCTCGGGCGTGTAGAACACCGAGAAATGCTTGCCAATGACTTCCGCCGCCGCATAACCCTTCATCCGCTGCGCGCCCGGGCTCCAGCTCGAAATATGGCCGGTCCCGGTCAGGGTGAAGATGGCGTAGTCCTGGATGGCGTCCACCAGCGCGCGGTAGCTCGTCTCGCTCGACTCCTCGACTTGCGGGGTGGGCGAAGCTGACGAGGAGGGAGCATTCAGGCTGCTGGGCTCTGTCATGGCGGATAGGTGAAGCCTTGCAGGGCGGATGCCCTGGCGGCGCAGGCTTGCCGGTGCCGCCCTGCTGCAATGAGCGGCGGCGCGGCCGGGATGCGCGGGATGCAAAATTGTGGCACGGTTTGGGCAGCGCAGCCAGATTGGACAAGGTGCCGGCCGGCCCCGGTACTGTATATTCATACAGTTCGCCGCAGCAGCACGTTCATCCCGTGATTTCCCCTACCAAGTGCACCATCCCCTACACCGGGAAGGTTGTCTCCTTGCCGATCCCGCCCGCCGCGCCTCCGACACAGGAGCGGGGCCGATGACGTACACGGTCGCCGTGCGTGCCTTGTGCGAATTCACCGCCAAGCAAGGCGATCTCGACGCGCGCTTCACGCCTTCGCCTACCGCCGCCGACGGCATGGCCGCCCATGCCCTGGTGCAGTCGCGGCGCGGCGCCGGGTACCAGTCCGAGATCAGCCTGCAGGGCGAGTTCAGGAACCTGCGGGTGCGCGGGCGCGCCGATGGCTACGATCCCGACCAGAACCTGCTGGAAGAAATCAAGACGGTGCGCGGCGATTGGACCGCGCTACCCGGGAACCATCGGCAATTGCACCTGGCCCAGGCGAAGATCTATGCCTGGCTGCTATGCGAAAAGCTCGGCCTCGCCGGCATGCAGGTGGGCGTGGTCTATTTCGACGTGGCGAGCCAGCAGGAGTCGGGTTTCAGCGAGCACTTCGCGGCCGGGCAACTCCGGGCCTTCTTCGAAGAGAAGTGCGAGCGCTTCGTCAACTGGGCCTTGCAGGAGAGCGCGCATCGCGCGGCGCGCGACCAGGCGCTGCAAGGCATGGCCTTTCCCCATGCCTCGTTCCGGCGCGGGCAGCGTGACCTGGCTGAAGCCGTCTATCGCGCCGCACGCTCGGGCCGCTGCCTGCTGGCGCAGGCCCCTACCGGCATCGGCAAGACAGCAGGCACCTTGTTCTCCATGCTCAAGGCGGTGCCCCAGGGCCAGATCGACAAGGTGTTCTACCTGACCGCCAAGACCACCGGCCGCCAGATGGCGCTGGACGCCGCGCGGGGACTGCGCGAGGGTAATGCCGGCCTGCACCTGCGGGTGCTGGAGCTGACCGCGCGCGACAAGGCCTGCGAGCAGCCGGACCGCGCCTGCCACGGCGAATCGTGCCCGCTCGCGCGCGGGTTCTACGACCGCCTGCCGGCAGCACGGCAGGACGCCGCCGGGCAGGCCCTGCTCGATCGCGCGGCCTTGCGGCAGATCGCACTCAGCCACGATATCTGCCCGTACTACCTGGGCCAGGAAATGGCGCGCTGGGCCGATCTCGTGATCGGCGACTACAACTACTACTTCGACCGCACCGCCATGCTGCATGGCATGACCGCCGCCAACGACTGGCGCGCCGGCGTGCTGGTCGACGAGGCGCACAACCTGCTGGAGCGGGCACGCAAGATGTACTCGGCGGAGCTGGATCCCGCGGTGCTGCCCGAACTGCGGCGCGGCGCGCCAAGGCTGCTCGCCAGCGCGCTGCGCCGGCTCTCCGGCCAGTGGACCCTGCTGGCGAAGGCGCAGGAGAGCGCTTATGCCGCGCACCCGGAAATTCCCGGCCCGTTTATCGCGGCGCTGGAGCGCACGGCATCGGCTATCCTGGACCAGCTCACCGAAGCGCCGGAAAGCGTGGGCCCGGCTCTGCAGCGCTTCTATTTCGATGCCCTGCACTTCTGCCGCCTGGCCGAGTCGTTCGGCGCGCATTCGGTCTTCGATATCAGCAAGGAGGCTGGCGCCGCCGAATCCGCGACGCGCCCCGCCCGCAGCAAGACAGGCAAGGGCCGCCTTGCCGTGCGCAACCTCATCCCCGCTCCCTTCCTGGCGCCCCGGTTCGCGGCGGCCCATGCCACCACGCTGTTCTCCGCCACGCTGACCCCCGCGCGCTTTGTCAGCGACACGCTGGGCTTGCCACGCGACACGGTCTGGCTGGAGGTGCAGTCGCCCTTCAGGCCAGACCAGCTGGCGGTGCGCATCGCCGGCAATATTTCCACGCGCTACCGCGACCGCGAGCGCTCCTTGCGCCCCATCGTGGACCTGCTGGGCGCGCAGTACCGGGAGCGTCCGGGCAACTACCTCGCATTCTTCAGCAGCCACGATTACCTGCGGCAAGTGGCTGACGCCTTTGAGCAGCGCTGCCCGGATATTGCCGTGCGCCGGCAGTCGCGCGCCATGACCGAGGCCGAGCAGGCCGAGTTCCTGGCGGCCTTTGCGCCCGGAACCTGCGCCATCGGGTTCGCGGTGCTTGGCGGCTCTTTCGCGGAGGGCATCGACCTGCCGGGGGACCGGCTCATCGGCGCCTTTATCGCCACGCTCGGCTTGCCGCAGCTCAACCCGGTCAATGAACTGACCATGCGCAGGATGCAGTCGGCATTCGGCTGCGGCTACGAGTACGGCTACCTCTATCCCGGCCTGCAAAAAGTCGTGCAGGCGGCCGGGCGCGTGATCCGCACCGAGGCGGACCGCGGCGTGGTGCACCTGATCGACGACCGCTTCGCGCGGCCGGAGGTGCGCGCCCTGTTGCCGGCCTGGTGGGAAGTCGCCATCGAAACCGGCGAGACGCCGGGGAGTGCCTAGCCTTGCGTAAGCCGCCACGCAGCCGCTACGGCGGCGAGACCAGGTGCCGCACCCGCGGCGGCGCCGGGCCGCGATGCAAGGCATGGACGCGGGCCTGGATCGCCTTGTCGTTGGCGCTGAAACGCTCGTGCTGGCGCAGGTGCTCCAGCCACGACTCGATCACAAACGTTTCCACGTAGCGGCCGGGCGCTTCCATGTCCTCGAACAGGCCCCACGACAGCGCCCCGCCGCGCCGGCGCACGCGCCGCATTTCGCGGGCGGCGGCGCGAAATGCGGCGGCATCCCCCGGGTCGGTGTGGTACTCGACGGTGATCATCACCGGCCCGCGATCGCCGGTGGTCTCTTCGGAAAGCGGCGCGCCGGCATCGTGGGGCGACGGCGTGAGATCCAGGTCCGGCGAATCGGCCAGACGCCAGCGCAAGGCCGCCACGGCGGCCAGCAGCATGCCCGAGCCGGCCACCTGCAGCGCCAGGTCCGTCCCCTTGAGCGAGGCTATCTGCCCCCACACCGCGCTGCCGGCCGCCATGGCGCCGAAGAACACCACCAGATAGACCGCCAGCGCCCGTGCCTTCACCCAGCCCGCCGAACTGCGCTGCGCGCCGCCATTGAGCACGGACAGCACGACGATCCAGGCCAGGCCCGCGAACAGCAGCACGGCGGCGATCAACGCGAAGCTCCTGAAGAACGACATGGCGAACAAGACCAGCGCGAAGATCACGCTGGCGCCAAGCACCAGCCGATCGGGCGAGAGCAGCTGGCGCAGGCGCGGCAGCACCAGGGCGCCGCCGATCGCCCCCGCCCCCACGCAAGCCAGCAGCAGCCCGTAGCCGCCCGGCCCCACCGCCAGCCCTTTGCGCGCCACCAGCGGCAACAGCGCCCAGCCGGCACTGCCGAACACAAAGAAGGCCACCGCGCGGACCAGCACCACCTGCAGCACCGGCGCCGCCTGCACGTAGCGCAGGCCCGCCCGCACGGCCGGGAAGAAATGCTCGGGCGGCAAGCGCCGCGCGAGCTGCGCCGGTTGCCACCGGTAGATCACCCACAGCACCCCCAGCACCGACACCGCGTTGATCAGGAATACCGCCGGCGGCCCGAACAGCGTCAGCACGACGCCGCCCAGCGCGGGCCCGATCGCCCGGCTGATGTTCACCCCCAGCGAGTTGAGCGCCACCGCCGACTGCAGCTCCGGCTTGGGCACCAGGTCCGGCACAATGGCCTGGAACGGCGGCGCGTTCATCGCCGCGCCGACGCCCAGCAGGAAAGTGGCGGCCAGCAGCACCGCGGGCGTTACCAGCCCGGCCAGCGCCAGCAGACCGAGCGCCGCCGCCACCACCAGCATCCAGGCTTGCGCGAACAGCAGGTATTTGCGCCGGTCCACGATATCGGCCAGCACGCCGGACGGCAGGGCGAACAGGAACATCGGCAGCGTCGTGGCCGCCTGCACGAGCGCCACCATCAGTGGCGACGGGCTGACCGACGTCATCATCCAGCCGGCGCCGACATCATGCATCCAGGTACCGATATTGGACGCCAGCGTGGCCAGCCAGATGGCCCGGAACACCTTGTTGCGCAAGGGACTCCACGGCCCGGCGGCAGGCGCGGCTACCGCGGAGCCCGCATGGGAAAGTTTCTGATTCATCGCAGCCCCAAGGTCCACGAAAGCGACACCCATGGATTGTAGGATGCGGTGTGCTTGGCATGGGTCCCCGCGGACATGCCGCTTTTCGGGTGCCGGAAATCGCTGCCCGCGCGATGGCGTCTGAGCCTCGGCTGACAGGCGTTGTCAGCCAGGCGGGCCCAGGTGCGCCGCGGGCTGCGGCCACGGGCGAACATCCGCTGCCTGGCGCGCCTCGCCGCGGTGTTTTCCATGCTGCCCCCCCTGATTGCCTGGTGGCCCCCCTTCCGCACTTGCCGCAACGTGCCGCTCAGCCACGTGCCGTCGCGATCGTCATCCGGACGCCAGGCGCCGGCCAGCGGCGGCGCTATGTCATTCCGCTCGTCTCATCTGCTTTGCGCCTCGTCGAAATCGTCCTGAATAGTCAGCCTCTCGCCGCGGCCTGCTCCCTATTCGTCAGCCGTGTCGGCCCGGCCGGCGTTGCCGGACCTGAGCAACTCGGCGATCGTGGTCGCCGCGGCCGGTGCGAACTGCGTTACGCATGCGCGCGTCAGCGCCAGTGTGTAGGAAAACGCCATGGCGCGGTCCTCGAATGTGCGGTTGAGCATGAAGTGCGCGGCGGGCACCAGGCCGTCGGCCAGCTTTGACAGGCGGACGAGCGATCCCCAGCTTCCGTCCTCCACTTGCAGGATATCCACTTCAATGGCGTATCCCGCCTCGATATAGGTTCTGGCCGGTCCTGCCAGCCGGCGTTCCGGTTTGTCGGGCACCATCTCTCGCTCCTCCACGATACAGATCATTCCAACACCATCACGCGCACGCCGTGCGCGTCACCACCAGCCCCTGGCGGCGGGCTCCCCCCGGCCGCCACGGGCTGCAATGCACTGTCAGCCTCGCCTTCGGGCCGGCGCGCCGGCCACGCGGTTGACGGCAGGCGGCGGCGCGGTGGACTGGCGCACCACCAGGCCGCTGGGGAAACACAGGCGAATCGGCGCCAGCCCGGGTTGCGCCAGCCGCAGCATGACCCGGCGCACCATGGCCTCCGCCATGTCGCCAAAAGGCATGGCCACCGATGTGAGCGCGGGATTGGTGTACGAGCACATGCCGATATCGTCCATGCCAATCACTGAAACGTCGGCCGGCACCGACAAACCGGCCTGGTGCAAGCCCGACATCAGCCCGATCGCCATCATGTCATTCACCGCGATCAGCCCGGTCGGGCGCGCCGTGGTGCGCGCCAGCCGAGCGGCCAGGACCTGGCCCAGTTCGGCCAGTTCGGCATCGCCATAGTGCGCGGCGGGCGGGCACTCTATCACCTCTGCCGTTTCTGCGATCCCGGCCTCTGTTGCCGCGGCCTCGAAGCCGGCAATCTTGCTCGCGCGGCTGACGGTGCGCCCGGCGGGCATGACGAATGCGATGTGCCGGTGGCCAAGGGCGATCAGGTGCGAGGCGGCCAGGTGGCCCGCCTGGAAGTTGTCGGGCGCGACATGGTCGATGCGCGCAGGCATGTTGGGATCGACGCCGCCGTCGTAGCTCACCATCGCCAGCCCCTGCCGGGTCGCCGGCTCGAAATGCTGCTCGTCGGTCAGCGACGAGACGATGATCACGCCGTGCACGCCAAACGAGAGCAGGTCGTCGAGCATGCGCGACTCCTGCTCCCGGTCGCGGTTGGTGTTGCCCAGCAGCACGCGATAGCCGGTCTGGCGCTGCGCTTCGGCCTCGATCTTCAGCGCGAGTTGCCCGTACATCGGATTGGCGGTGGAAGGCACCAGCAGGCCCAGCATGGGCGTCTGCCCGGTCTTGAGCTGGCGCGCAACCTGGCTGGGACGGAAGCCGAGCGTGCGGATCGCCTCCTGCACCCGCTCGAAGGTGGCGGGATTGAGCCGTTCGGTGCGTCCGTTGAGCACGTTGGAAACGGAGCTCACGGACACGTTCGCCAGTCTGGCGACGTCTTGTATGGTTGCCATTATCGGGTTCTCATGCCAGCCTCATCAGGCGGGGTAGCCATAGCGTGAGCGATGGCATCAGGACCAACAGCAGCAAAATCAGCAACAGCAGCGCCAGATACTTCAGCATCGGCCCGGCGACCTGCTCCACGCGCGTGCCGGTCATCGCGCAGGTGGCGAACAGCCCCAGGCCCAGCGGCGGCATGAACAGGCCGAACCCCATGGCGATCACCATCACAGTGCCGAAGTGTAGCGGATGCACGCCGGCCTGCCCGGCAATGGGCGCCAGCAGCGGACCAAAAAGGATAAGCGCCGGCGCGCCCTCCAGGATGGTGCCGAACACGATCGTCAGCAGCACCGACACCAGCAGGAAGGCGGTGCTGCCGTAATGCACCGCCAGCCCGGTCATGGCGTGCTGGAGCAGGCCGGGGAGTTGCTGCGCTCGCCCGCCGCCGCGCGCAAGCGCTCGAACCACAGGTACTGGGCCGAACTCTGGTCCACCGGCATGGCCGAGGAACAGCGCAGCACCACCGGCGCATCGGCGCCCATCGCAACGCGCGGCAGCGCGGAACCCGCGGTAACCGCCAGCGAGGACTTCATGATCTTGCGGCGAAAGGCATTACACACGTCGTCAGACTCCATCATGAGCAGGGCTTGGCAACTTGGTATTAAGCGCTTCAGTAAAACGGTTTACTAAAACGATTCACGAGATCATAGGCGAGTGGGAGCCAAAAGCAAGCGCGGCGAACTGGCAGGGCAGCGGGCGGAGCACATCCGGGCGCCAGGCGCGGGGAGAGCATGCACGAACAAGAGAATTCAACAGCAAGACACGGAGTGATGCCGCCGGAATCCTCCTCTAAAGTTCGTTGCATCGACACGAACCACGAAAGGCCTCACCTTGAAAGCAAGCCAGGCAACGGCAACCCGCAGCGCGAAAACCAGTGAAGAGGCCACCCGCCGCGTAGAGACCCTGGACTGGGACGCCATCGCGCAGAACCTGGACCACCACGGCTACGCCGTCATGGCAAACCTGCTCGCCCCCAACGCGTGCGATACGCTCGCGGCCCTCTACCCCCTCGACACGCTCTTCCGCTCCCGCGTGGTAATGAGCCGCCACGGCTTCGGCCAAGGCGAATACAAGTATTTCAGCTACCCCCTGCCTGCGCTGATCGAAGATCTGCGCGGCGCGCTATATCCCCACCTCGTCCCGATCGCCAACCGCTGGAACCAAGCCATGGCCATCGACACCCGCTACCCCGCCCGGCACGCCGATTTCCTGAAACGCTGCCACGCAGCCGGCCAGACGCGCCCCACCCCGCTGATCCTCCAGTACGGCCCGGACGGCTACAACTGCCTGCACCAGGACCTGTACGGCGAACACGTCTTCCCGATCCAGGCAGCCATCCTGCTCTCCGAGCCAGGCCAGGACTTTACCGGCGGCGAATTCGTGCTGACGGAACAGCGCCCGCGCATGCAGTCCCGCGCCGAGGTGGTGCCGCTGCGCAAGGGCGACGCGGTGGTGTTCGCGGTCAACCAGCGCCCGGTGCAGGGCACGCGCGGCAGCTACCGGGTCAAGCTGCGCCACGGCGTCAGCCGCCTGCGCTCGGGCCAGCGGTTTACGGTGGGGATCATCTTCCATGATGCCCTGTAGGGGTAACGCGGAATCCACCCGCGGAATTTGACCGCAAGACCCGGAGTGCGCAGCCCGCTCCACCGGCATACAGTGAACCTTGACGTCCTCCGCTGCCTAAAGGCAGGGGATTCCCACACCTGGCGATG
>NZ_JFJV02000278.1:0-9761 GCF_000611145.1 Cupriavidus sp. SK-3
AGGTGCATGAGTCGCCGAACCCGGAAACCCCCGCTACAAGCCGACGGCTTTAGCGGCGGGAGTATTCATAAGCACCTGATGTAACATGACTCCCCAATCTGCCCAAGGAGAGGGAATGTCTAAAGGTTTGATATTGCTGGCCGCCGCGCTGACGGCGCAAGCGCTATTGCTTTCGGGTTGTGCCGGTGGCGTTAACGCGAGTTCCATACAGGCGTCGGAACCACGGCGCGTGCATTCCAATGCCAGCGTCAGCGACCTGGTGCTGTGCCTGAAAGGCAGGCTGGGGGATGACGCCAGCGTGGTCGCATACCCGGAGCCGGGGCGGGTCGATATCCGGGTTGGGCGCGCCCAGGACTCCGATTACCGGTTCTTTCACCTGATCAGCTTGCGCCGGGCCCAGGAAGGCTCGGATGTCGAGATCCGCAGCGCGGATGAATGGCATCCCTGGCTGAGTGCCGGCCGGATAGCGGGGATGGTGGATGACTGTGTACCGGGAAAGGCGCGCTGAATAGCCTTTTCTCCATGCGCTCGCTGAAAGCGGGGCGCCTGCCGGGTCAGCGCTGCGTGGCGTGCGCCCGCGAATTGTCCGCGTTGCCCGGATCCACATCTCGGCCGGTACGGCTGTTTCCGGGCGTATCGTCTGCCGCGCCGAAGCGGGGCGGGTAGAGCGGGTGCCGCAGTGCCGCGTAGACAAGCACGACGGTGGCAATGGCGGTGATCCAGTCGATCAGGTCTTTCATTGGCGTTCCTTCACGTTGCCAGCATGGCGCGGCAGTTCCGTATCCAATGACAGTAGCCAGCCGGCGCGGCCCGGGCAACGAAGCTTTGGTGCAATCCTTATGCGCCGGCGCCGCGGGGAACTACAAGATCAGTTTATAGCCCTCATGGCTGGCCACAAAGCCGAGCCTTTCATTGAAACTCGCCCGTTGCGGTTGTCCTGGCGCGCTCCGGACCGCCCCAAACTCGTTTCGCTGATCGCTCGCATGGAACAGCGGCCGTCCTTCCAGCAGGAAGCCGCGCTTTGGTGGGAGCCAGGGGTTACTTACGCCACTGCCGCCGAGGTGGAGTGGGCGAAGCGAAAAACCATTTACAGCGGTTCAGCGAGTGGGCGTCACAGCGCGCTGATTAGCGAAGCGGGCCCAGGCACCTGACCCGACGCTTCAAGCGCCGTACTCGTCGCCGCTGGATGGATCGTACGGCAAGACCTGCTCGTGTTCGTCGGGCAGGTTGCGCGCGACGATGGCTCTCGCGGCTATCGTCGCGCTCAGGTTGAAGGGCTGATGCGGCACGCCGGGAGGAATAAACAGAAAGTCGCCTGCTTCGGTGATGACCGACTGCCGCAGTCCGGGCCCGTATCGCGTCTCGACACGCCCCTCCAGCATGTAGATCCCGGTCTCGTAACCGCTGTGCACGTGCGGTTCGGCGTGCCCGCCTGGCGGGACGACGACAAGGTACATCGACAGGCCTTTCGCCCCCGCGCTGATGGCGGAAATGCCCACGAAGTAAGGCAGCCGCTGGCTCGTTGCGATTTCCCGGCCGGGACGCACCTTGACCAGGGCCGTGCCCGCGTCATCCGAACTGTCTTGCATGTCGGCTCCTCCTGGGTTCGCTTCGCTGTCGCGGCGTGGCTATGGCGTGGTGGCATTGCCGTTGCGACCGGTTTCCTACACCTTATTCTGCCGGCGCCGCCGTTTCAACCAGGTTCGGTTTCGCGTGGCGGCCGGGAAGGAAGCGGGGGGGAAGCGAGCCGGAATATTGCCAATGGGTCTGCTGTCAATGCCGCGCCGGGCACGCGTGCTGCAGCCAGAGGATTTCAAACGCCTCGGGCGTCATTGCCACCCCTTCGAACTCCGGATCCGCGTTGATCTCGTCGAGAAG
This sequence comes from Cupriavidus sp. SK-3, assembly GCF_000611145.1. Taxonomy (NCBI): domain Bacteria; kingdom Pseudomonadati; phylum Pseudomonadota; class Betaproteobacteria; order Burkholderiales; family Burkholderiaceae; genus Cupriavidus; species Cupriavidus sp. SK-3. The sequence continues at coordinate 1,879 of NZ_JFJV02000278.1, forward strand.
TGGCACGGGAACGAGCCCAAGGTTGGTTCTTCCGGTTGTTGCCCCGATGCTTGCGAAGCCTACGCTTCCATCCGGGAAGAACTCCAGTTTCCGGGTCTCGAAGCGCTTGCTATTGAGCTCCGACACAAGGCGAACCGGCTCCGAGGAAAACTCGTGCCTCCAGATGACGTCGATGTATTCCACGGAAATCCCCCTTGGCGAAATGCAATCTAGTCCTTGCTGGTCGCTGTTGATCGTTACGGGTACGAATGCAGGTACGCCAGCAGGTCCTCGATCTGCCGCTCGTTGCCGAGTCCCCAAAACCGCATCTTGGTACCGGGCACAACCTTGCCCGGTGACCTGAGAAAATCGCTCAGCGTTTTTTCAGACCATACGATCCCCGATTTCTTCATTGCGGGAGAGTAGGTGTAGTCGTTGGTTCCTCCGGCGGTCCTGCCAAAGATGGCATTGAGCTGAGGACCAAACGCACCGCGCGCGGATGGCCCGACGCTGTGGCAAGAGGCGCATCGCGTGGCGAACAACGCCTTTCCGGCCTGTACGTCCCCGGCAGCGTGCGCCGATGTTTGGAGGGCTAGTGCCAGAGTCAACAATGCGGCTGTCTTCATGGCGCTTGTTCGGAATAGGGGAGGCGCAGCATTATATAGCGCCTCCTGGCACCGGAAAGAGCGCGTGCCGCGGACGCAGTGCGTGGCCAGCGTCCGCTCAGGTGGAGACCAGGCCTCAGTCATCCCGCGTCAACACTTCGAGCAGCTCGATCTCGAAGACCAGGTTCGAGTTCGGCTTGATATGAACCCCGACCTGTCTCTCGCCATAGGCGAGATGGGCCGGCACATGAAGCTTGCGCTTGCCGCCGGCTTTCATGCCCATCAGTCCGATATCCCAGCCCTTGATGACGCGCCCGGTCCCGATGACGCACTGGAAAGGCTTGCCGCGATCGTGGGAGGAGTCGAATTTGGTGCCGTCCTCCAGGTAGCCGGTGTACTGGGTGGTGATCAGGGCGCCCTTGACTACCTCTTTGCCGTCGCCGGGCCGGATATCTTCAACTTGAAGTTCGCTGCTCATTGGTTGCACTCGTTCTTGGTCTGAAGAGGCAGAGTTTACAGCGACTGTGCCGCCGCGCTATCGCTGTTCGGGAGGAATCGTCCCTATGACTGCGGAAAACCGAGCATGAGCGGAAGGATCTACCGGCCTGTGCTTGACCTTGGCGCTGGCGGGATCCTTGCCGAGGAAGTTGTCGTTCTTCCAGTTCTTCGACGGCCTGATCGGCCTTGGCGCGAAGCCGCCTCCACAATTCGGGCAGACATTGCCCAGGACATCGTCCACGCATCCGGCGCAGAATGTGCATTCGTAGCTACAGATGCGTGCTTCCAGCGAAGCTGGCGGCAGCGCCTTGTTGCAGTGCTCGCAGGTTGGCCTGAGTTCCAGCATGTTCCCTTCCTCCGTATCGAGAGCCGCCTTAGCCGACTTAGCCGCGATAGCCGAAGCGGTAAATCCGCTGCCATACTAACCACAAGCAAGATTGGCTGCTATTCGAAAGAAGGACAGGCATGGAAAAAAATCTGCCATGAAGCATATCTTCCTTGTACTCCGCCGAAGGTGCACATCCTCGATCCCGGCGGGCTCAAGCAATACCAGCAGCAGCTATGACTCGATCTCGCGCGCCGGCTGTTGAAGGGCAGTGACTGGGCCGTGGAGATCGTTGCCGAGCGTTGCGGCTTTGCCAGTCCGCAGGCCTTCCGCGCGGCGTGGCGGCGGGAGGAGGCGGTTGCGCCCTCGCTCTGGCGGGCGCAACCCTGACGCCGCCCGGCTTATGGCGCGCCGTGCTCGCCCAGTGCCGGAACGTGGTCGTCGCTTGCCGGCAAGCCAAGGGAGAATTTGACGGGGAAGCCGAGCGTGATGGCTTGCTCCCCCGGCAATGCACGGATCATGCCGCGTGCCTGCACATGCGGGTCGGCAAACAGCTCCTGCGCGCTTAGCGAAGGAGAGAAGGGAAGGTCCAGCGCAGCGAAGGCGTCGGTCCACTCTGCGAGCGTTCGTGTCAGGAAGATGCCTGTGAGCAGGCCGTTCACCTCTGGCTTGTGCTGCTGTCGGCCCGCGCGGGAACTGAACCGGGTATCGAGCAGCGCCGGGAACGCGGCGCCGAGGGCATCGCACAGGTTCAGCCAGAACTTGTTTTCGAGGATGCCCATGGCGAGGTGCCGGCCATCGCGCGTCTCGAAGATATCGTTGTCCGGCATCACGGTGGGTGATTCATGGGGGCGATCCTCGTAGCCGCGCGCGGCCCATGCGCCATGCGCGGTCCAGGACAGGATGGCGTCATGGATCGAGACATCGAGATGCTGGCCGTGGCCATTCTGGCGCGCGCTCATGATGGCTACCGCCAGCGAGAGCGCGGCGTAGCCCGAGGCCGCGTAGTCGGAGACACGGGCACGCGGGCGGGAGACCTTGTCCGCCACCTGGACCGGGACGGACCAGTAGCCCGCCAGGGCCAGATAGTTCAGGTCGTGGCCGGCATGGTCGGCATAGGGGCCGGTCTGGCCGAAGCCGGAGATGGAGCACAGCACGATGGCGGGATTCACTGCCGCGAGCGTGTCATAACCCAGGCCGAGGCGCTGCATCACGCCGGGCCGGAAGCCTTCGACAACGGCGTCCGCATCCCGCACCAGGCCGAGGAATGCGCTACGCCCTTCCGCGGATTTCAGGTCGAGCGCGATGGATTGCTTGCCGCGATTGAACTGGGCAAACACCGCGGGGCCGAGTTGCCGGGAGGTGTCGCCGATGCCCGGCTGCTCCACCTTGATGACATCCGCGCCGAGTTGCAGGAGCAGGCTGGTGGCGTGCGGGCCCGGCAGCAGCTGGCTGACATCGATGATCTTGACGTCCTTGAGGCAGGACCACTCTGGTTTCATGGTGTTTTCCGGGTGAGGTGGATTCGATTCAGCTTACGTCGCCGTTCATGCCGATCGAGCGGATCAGCGTGCCGTAGCGGGCGCTGTCGGCGGCCACCGTTGCGTTGAACTGGGCCGGGGAGGCGCTGCGGCGCAGCTCGCCCGCGTTGGCCTTGATCTGGGCATCGAGGCGCCCGCTGGCCTGTAACTCGCTGACGGCGGCAAAGAGCCGCTGGGTGAGTTCGGCGGGAAGGCGCGCGGGGGCAAACAGGCCGGTCCAGTTGTCGAGGACGAAGCCGGGCGGCATGGCCTCGGCAAACGTCGGTACCTCGGGGAAATAAGTCGAGCGCGCGGATGACGATACCGCCAGCGCCCGGACTTGCCCGTTGCGCAGGTATTGGGTCGCGGTACTCAGCACGGGCATGCCGAACTGGGTCTGGCCGCTGAGCATGGAGGTAATGATCTCCGTCGCACCCTTATACGGGATATGGACGGCTTCGGTGCCGGTCTGGTGCAGCAGGGCTTCGACGGCCAGATGCGCGATGCTGCCTTTGCCGCCGGATCCGTAGTTGAGCTTGCCGGGGGCGCGCTTCATCGCGGCGATCAGGTCGCCCGCGGTCTTGTAGGGCGCATCCGCAGGCACCACGAGCGCGGTCGGCCCGCCGGAAATCGCCGCGATGGAAGTGAAATCGTGCGCGGGATCGTATGGCATGTTGCGATACATATGCACATTGATGACATGCGTATTCGCGAGAATGCCGAGCGTGTATCCGTCCGCCGCGGCGCGCTTCAGGGCGCCGGCGCCGATGATGCCGCCGGCGCCGGGCATGTTCTCGACCACCAGTGGCTGACCCAGCTGCCGCCCCAGTTCGGCCGCCAGCGTCCGCGCGATATTGTCGGGGGCGCTGCCTGCCAGGAACGGGACGATCAGGCGGATGGGACGGTTGGGATAGGGCGCGGCGGCGCGCGCCGGGGCCAGCACGCTGCTCAAGGCGGCCGCGCTTGCCGCGGCAAGCCAGGTTCGGCGGTTCATGGGTTGTCTCCTTTTTGGGGCCGCGCAGTCTTGCCGCGCCGGCTCGTCAACGTTTGCTTGTGCCTGCCCGCTCAAGCCTGCGCCTGCATGGGCTCGAGAATCGCCCGGGCGATGGTATTGCGCTGGATCTCGCTGGTGCCGGTGAAGATCCGGAACATGCGCAGCTTGCGGAAAGCCTGCTCGACCGGATGCCCTCGGGTGACGCCGACATTGCCGTGGATCTGCACGGCTTTGTCGGCTACCTCGAAGCAGCGCTCGGAAATATAGAGCTTGCACGCCGCGGCCTTCATGCGCAGGTCGGCACCGCTATCGGCCAGCGCCGCCGTCTGCGCGATCATGCTCTCGCAAGCCCACAGCGCGGCGGCCATGTCCGCCAGCATGTGCTGGATTGCCTGGAAGCGTGCAATGGGTCCGCCGAACTGGCGCCGCTTGCCGGCGTATTCGAGCGAGGCTCGATAGGCCGTGGTGGCCAGCCCCAGCATGGTAGGGCAGTGCAGCAGCCGGTTGACGTTGATGCGCGACATGCCGAGCTTGAAGCCGTTGCCTTCTCCGCCAAAGATATTGGCGCGCGGCACCCGTACATTGGTGAACTCGATATCCGCATCGATATGCTGGCCCGACATCGGCACGTATTCGGTACTGACCTTGACGCCGGGCAGGTCCAGGTCGATCAGCACGGCCGTGATGGCCGGCGGCGACGCTGTGGCATCGGTCACGCACATGACGATGGCGAAATCGGCGAATGGCGCACCGCTGATGTAGTGCTTGCGGCCATTGACGACCAGCTCGTCGCCATCTGCCACGGCGGTGGTCGAGATGCTCTGGGCGTCCGAACCGGAATGCGGCTCGGTGAGGGCAAAGCAGGTCGACTTCTCGCCCCGGATCACCGGCTGGAAGTAGCGCGCGAGCTGTTCGGGCGTCGCGTACTTGAGCATATTGCCTACGCGCGGCGGGCCGCCCAGGTCCCCCAGCACATGCGGCGCCAGCACGGCGCCGCTGACGGCCAGGTCCGCTTTCAGCGCGCACTGCTCGGCGATGTTCAGGCCCTTGCCGCCCAGCTGCACCGGCAGGCAGGCGGCATAGAGCCCCAGCTCGCTGGAACGGCGCCACACGCCGCGCAGCACATCCCTGGGCCAGACGTCTTCCGAGCCGAGGCCAAGTTCCCGCTCCAGCGGCAGCAATTCCTCGTCGATATAGCGGCGGATCGCGGCGCGGGTCTCGACGAGCGTGGGGTTGGTCAGATGGTCGAACATGGCGATTCTCCTTAATTCACGCGGCGGGACACGCCTTGCCAGTACGGCTCGCGTACCAGTTTCCGGGCAAGTTTTCCGCTGGCGTTCTTGGGCAGGTCGGCGACGAAGTCGATGGATCGCGGCGACTTGTAGTCCGCGATCCGTGCGCGGCAGTGCGCGATGAGGTCATCGGCGCTGGCTTGCCGGCCGGGCCTGAGCGCGACGACAGCCTTGACGCTTTCGCCCCATGTGTCGTCAGGCACGCTGATCACGCAGGCTTCCATCACGTCGGGGTGCAGGTAGAGGGTAGCCTCGACCTCGGTCGGGTACACATTGAAGCCGCCGGAGATGATCATGTCCTTCTTGCGGTCAACCAGGTAGATGTAGCCTTGCTCGTCGACTCGGGCCAGGTCGCCCGTGCGCAGCCAGCCATCGGCAAGCGCCTCGCGCGTCAGCGCCGGCTCGCCCCAGTAGCCCTGGAACACATCCTCGCCGCGGATCACCAGTTCGCCGATTTCGTCACCGCGCACTTCACGTCCCTGCTCGTCGACCACGCACACCTCCGTCTCACCGAGGGCCCGACCGCAGGACGCCAGCCGCTCGGGCCGGTGCGCCATTGCCTCGGCATGGTCGGCTGTGGAGAGGCGGGTCACGCCGGAGGTGGACTCGCTCGCCCCGTAGCCTTGCGACAGGATGGGGCCGATACGTTCCCATGCCTCGCGGATACGGGCCGGCGCCATCGGCGCGGCGCCGTAGGCCAGTGTCTTGAGGCTGCTCAGGTCGGCGCTGGCCAGGGTTGGCTCGGCCAGCAGCATGTTGATCATGGCCGGCACCATGAACACATGGGTGATGCGCAGCCTGGCCACTTCCGCCAGGAAATGCGCGGGCTCGAATTTGTCGAACAGGACCAGGGTCGCGCCGGTGTACAGGTAGGGCTGCATCAACATGCCGGAGGCGTGCGTGACCGGCCCGATCAACGCCAGGCGATCGCCGGGCCGGGCAGGATTGTCCATGCTGAGCAGCATCTTGCGCAGCGCCGCCAGGCGGTTGCCGTAGCTCTGCATGGCCGCCTTGATCTTGCCGGTGGAACCCGACGAGAAATGCAATACGGCGAGGTCATCGGAGAGCGGCGCGACATCGACGGGTGCATCGCTTGCGCCTGACAGCAGCGACTCGTAGTCGGCATAGCCTGCGGCGGGGCGGCCGATGGTGATGAAGGTCTCCACCGACCCGAAGCCCGCGGTTGCCGGGGAGTAGCCGGTATAGCCCGGCCCCGCGATCATGACCCGGGGCGTGCAGTTCTCGGCGACATCCGAGGCTTCCGCGGCGGTGAAACGCGGGTTCAGCGCCGCCTTGACGAGGCCGGCCTTATACAGTGCGCACTCGATCTCGACCAGTTCCGTACGGTTGCGAGACTGAATCGCCACGCGGTCGCCCTTGACCAGGCCGAGGCCCAGCAGCGCGTTGGCCAGGCGGTTGGAGCGCTCGTCCAGCTGGCGGTAGGTCAGGACCCGGTCCTGATAGAGGACCGCGGCGTGGTCCCCCCAATAGCGCGCGGCGCGGCGCAGGAAGAAAGCGAAACCCATTTTGTGTCTCCGTGGTGATTCTTTGCCGTAGTCTGTAAGATGCGTGGCATCACCACAATGCCGTACTGGCTATAAAGACATAACCAACAGGAATGTCAGAATGGAGACGAGGGATCTTGAGTACGTGCTGGCCGTGGATGCCCACGGCGGCATCGGCCGCGCCGCGGAGTCGCTGGGCATCAGCCAGCCAGCCCTGACCAAGGCGGTGCAGCGGGTGGAAGGGCAGATCGGCCTGCCCCTGTTCGAGCGCACGGTCCACGGCATGACCCCGACGCAAGCCGGCGCGCAGTTTATCGAACGCGCCCGGAGAATCCGGCTGGAGTACGAGGATGCGCTCAAGGAGATGCAAGGCATCCGGACCGGCGAGCAGGGCATCCTGCGCCTGGGCTATTCGCCTTCCATACCCAACGCGCTCTTCCTGGGCGCCTGCCGCCAACTCGTGAAGGAGCGGCCGGTCGCCAGGCTTCGCCTGCGCAGGCGCATGGCGCGGGAACTGATGGATCTGCTGCTTGCGGGCGAACTGGACCTTGCCGTCGCGCCGATGCAGAAGCAGCGCGCGAGCGAGTTCGCGGTGGAAGAATTGTTCGACGACCGCCTTGTCGTCGTGGCTGATGGCGCGCACCCGCTGCTGCGCCGGCGCAAGGTGACGCTGGCGGATCTGGTGGGCCAGGAATGGTTGCTTCCCGCGCCGCATATCGCCCTGCGGCAGCAGGTCGACGCAGCCTTTCGCAAGCAGGGGCTTGCCGAGCCGAACTTGCGGATCGAAACCGATTTTGGCAGCGCTTCGTTGTTCCAGCTGGTGAGGGGCACGCAGATGCTGAGCGTGTCGGGCGGAGATTCGGAGGCGATGCAGATTGGCCTGCGGCCGTTGAACCTGGGACTTGAGGAGCTGGATTTGCGCCGGCGCGTGGGGGTGATCTCGCGGGCTGGGGCTTATCTTTCGCCGCTTGCGCAGCGGATGACGGTGTTGTTGCGGGAGCAAAGCGGTCAGGGGGGGGATTTGTAGGTGCCCGCAGGGCGGGGGGCTTATATGTGTGGATGGTTGCTGTGTTTTTGCCTGGCCCACTGCAACTGCAACTGCAACTGCTGCTGCTTAACGTCAAAGGCTTAACTTCAAAGTCAAAGGCGGTTTCACCCCCCTGCG
>NZ_JFJV02000279.1:0-69810 GCF_000611145.1 Cupriavidus sp. SK-3
TCGTATTCCTTTGGGTGCAAAAACCAACACCACCAAAATAAAGCCACCATCCCCCAAAAAACCACACAAAAAAATAAACCGGATAAAATCACTTGGTTTTTCCGAAAGATCTAGATGAGGAAGGCACGATTCACAGCGTCTCCGGGATCTGGAGCGGAATGAATTAAACATTATCTAATTCTGGCATTCACGAAAACAAAAATGCATCCGTGGAACAGGATGCCATCCTGTTCTCGCCGCTCGTCTTTTCCTGTCTCACAATGCGAAATTTTTAGCCATGACGCTGGCGGCACATTAACCCGTTTACCTACACTCCGCTAACCGGTCAAATCCGGCGGCGGACGTACACCAACAACAGCGGGGAGACACCCAAGATGCGTTTGACCATGCGGAAGGCGGGCTTCGCAGCCCTGATGTGTTGTGCCGTTAGCGCAGGTGTAGTCGCCCAGTCGGCGTCATGGTGCGGCGGGGGCAGTTGCAATGGCAATAACAGTGGACGCGGCCAACTCCTGGACCAGAAAACCACGCTCCGCCTGAGCGCGAGCGCGCTCACAGGTTTCCTGAACGCAAGCGACTCAGGCCGCCAGCTACTACAGATCGCCGGCACCCCAACCTGCGACCTCGAGATCGTCTACTTCCGTTACCGCACCATCGGCGGCGCGCGCGAAGCCACCAACGCCAGCGGCGCCCTGATGATCCCGGGAGGCAGCGCATGCAGCGGACCCCGCCCGACCCTGATGTACGCGCACGGCACCACAACCTATCGCAATTACAATCTCGCCGACCTGACGCAAGAAGATGCAGGAAACGGCGACGGCGCCCTGGAAGGCATCAGCGTTGCCGCCATGTACGCCGCCCAGGGCTATATCGTGGTGGCAAGCAACTACGCGGGATACGCGGGCTCCGATCTGTCCTATCACCCCTACCTGAATGCCGATCAGCAGTCGGCCGACATGATCGACTCGCTCCGGGCCGCGCGGGTTGCCCTGAGCAATGCCGACGCGAGAAAGGCGGCCCGCGAAAACGGCAAACTCTTTATAACGGGATATTCGCAGGGCGGCCACGTTGCCATGGCCACGCACCGCGCGCTGCAGGCGGCGGGCATCAATGTAACGGCGGCCTCGACCGGTTCGGGGCCTTATGCCCTGGCCGCCACGGGTGACGCGCTGATTGCGGGCGAGGTAAACCTTGGCGCCACCGTGTTCACGACGTTGGTGGCAACGAGTTACCAGAATGCCTACGGCAACCTCTACCGCAGGCCCGGCGACTTCTATGAGCCCGCCTACGTGCGTGGCATCGAGGATCTCCTGCCCAGCGTAACGCCGATCGATAGCCTGATCGGCAACGGAGAACTCCCCGCCACGGCGCTCTTCAGCCCTCGCACTCCTGCCCCGCAGTTCGCCTCGCTGACGCCACCGGCTTCGCCCCCGCTGGCGCCACCCGAACTGACGGCATTCTTTACCCTTGGATTCGGCAGGCCCCATCTGGTGCGTAACACCTACCGTCTCAGCCTGCTGGAAGACCAGCTGGTGAATCCGGATGGCGCGTTCCCGGCTACCACGGTGGCAATGGCGCCCGCGACCAGCCCTGCGACCCCGCTGCGCCAGGCATTCAAGCGAAACGATCTGCGTAACTGGGCACCGCGTGTCCCGGTCCAGCTCTGCGGTGGGCGCTTGGACCCGATGGTGTATTTCTTCAACGCGACCGTTCAGCAGGCGTACTGGCAGAATGCGAAGGTGCCGGCGCAGCTGACCTCTGTGCTGGATGTCGACGCACCGATCTCCGGGCCTGGCGATCCTTATGCCGCGATCAAGCAGGGCTTCGCGCTCGCGAAGGCAACGCTCGCCGCGCAGGCGGTCGCGGAAGGCGCCATGGATGGGGGTGCGTCAGCGGTGCTGCAGGCCTACCACGACGAACTGGTGGCGCCGTTCTGCATGGTTGCCGCGCGGGGCTTCTTCCAGAATTTCTGAGATTGGCGGGGCGGGGCGACCGCGGCAGGTATGTGCCGCTGATTGGCCCGCCCGGCCATCGGCCGAGTCAGTCGCGCGCTTCCATCTTCCGGTTAAACCAGAGCGCCAGCAGCGTACACACCGCTCCGGAAAGCAGATAGCCGCTGACAGCAACAAGCCCGAACTCCACCGACAACCCCAGCGCGACCAGCGGCGCAAATGCCGCCCCGAACAGCCACGCGAAATCGGAAGTCAGCGCCGCGCCGGTATAGCGGAACCTGGCGTCGAAGTTGGCCGTGACGGCGCCCGCGGCCTGCCCATAGGACAAGCCCAGCAAGCCGAAGCCGATCAGGATGAACAGGTCTTGCCGGGCCGGGCCGCCGCCCATCAGGTAGGGCGCGAACAGGCTGAATATGGCGATCAGGACCGCCATCAGCGCCAGGGTCGTGCGTCGGCCGATGCGGTCCGCGATCAGGCCGGATGCGATGGTGGCCGCCATGGCGATCCCCGCGCCCGCGATCTGGACGATGAGCACGGAGCTGATGTCCTGCGTCTCGTGCAGCGCGACCCACGACAGCGGGAACACGGTAACCAGATGGAACAGCGCATAGCTCGCCAGCGCGGCGAACGCACCGATGAAGAGGTTATAGCCCTGCGCGCGAAGCAATGCGACCGGGTTGATCGGCTCCAGTTCTCCCTCGTCCAGCAACTGGGTGTACTCACGGGTCACCACCAGCCTCAGGCGCGCGAACAGGGCAACCACGTTGATCGCGAACGCTACATAGAACGGATAGCGCCAGCCCCAGTCCAGGAACTCATCGAACTCCAGGGTAACGCGCAGGAAGAGGAACAAAGAACCGGCGATCAGGAAGCCGATTGGCGCGCCCAGCTGTCCCAGCATCGAATACCAGCCCCGGCGGTGTGGCGGGGCATTCAACGCCAGCAGCGAAGGCAACCCGTCCCACGAGCCGCCCAGTGCGATGCCTTGCAGGATGCGAAGCAGGGCCAGCAATACGATGGACGTACGCCCGAGCGTGTCGAAGCCAGGCAGGAACGCCATGCCCGCAGTAGCCGTGCCCAGCACGAACAGCGCCGCCGTCAGCTTGATGCTGCGTCCCCAGCGGTGCTGGATGGCCATGAACAGCGCCGTCCCGAAGGGCCGGGCGATGAACGCGAAGGAGAAGATGGTGAAGGAGAGCAGCAGTCCGTCAAGTTGTCTGACGAAGGGGAAGAAGACGGAGGGAAAGACCAGCACCGAGGCGATGCCGTACACGAAGAAGTCGAAATACTCGGAAGCGCGCCCGATGACGACGCCGGCGGCGATCTCTCCCGGAGCGACCTCCCGGTGCATGGCTTCGCGCTCTGTCAGGGCCGGGGATGGTGACGGGTCGTGCTGGTGCGTAACGCTTGACATCATCAGGCCCTCTCGTGGTTCGGGGTGGCGTTTTGTGTCACTCCTTTAAGAATGGCACTTCTTTGACTACAGTGCCATAGGAAATGTTGAGTTTCCGCGGCCAGACCACCGGCGTAGTTTCAACGATCACTTCCACGGCTATGCAATTTCGCATTCGGAGAGTGCCATCCCGCTACGCAAGGCGAGAGTGGCTGTTGCTTCCTGCCATCCTGTTGTTGACGGGCTGCAACGCGGTATTGCTAGCCCCGGCCGGCGACCTTGCGGTCAGGCAGCGTGATCTAATCATCATTTCAACCGGCTTGATGCTGCTGATCATCCTGCCGGTGATCGCGCTGACGCTGCTGTTCGCGTGGCGCTACCGCGCCGCCAACCGGGAGGCGGTCTATGAGCCGGACTGGGACCATTCCACTTTGCTGGAGCTGGTGATCTGGGCCGCGCCGCTGCTCATCATCATCGCCCTGGGCGCGCTGACCTGGGTCAGCACCCACAAGCTGGACCCTTACCAGCCGCTGAGCCGCATCGACGCACAGCGCGACGTGCCCATGGGGGTGGCGCCCATGACGGTCGAAGTGGTTGCGCTGGACTGGAAGTGGCTTTTCTTCTACCCCGAACTGGGCATCGCCACGGTCAACGAACTGGCGGCGCCGGTGGACCAGCCGATCCGTTTCAAGATCACGGCCTCCACGGTGATGAATTCCTTCTTCATCCCCTCGCTGGCGGGACAGGTCTATGCCATGCCCGGCATGGAGACCCAGCTCCACGCCGTCATCAACCGGCCCGGGGTCTACGAAGGCTTCTCCGCCAACTACAGCGGCGCGGGCTTCTCCGGCATGTACTTCAAGTTCCATGGCATGAGCACCGAGGAGTTCGAGCGCTGGGTCCGGCAGGCCAAGGCCGGAGGCGGCGTATTGACGCGCGACGCCTACCTGCAGCTGGAAAAGCCCAGCGAGCTGGAGCCGGTACGCCGATACGCCAGCGTGGCGCCAGGCTTGTACGATGCGATCCTGAACCGCTGCGTGGAAGCCAATCGCCTTTGCATCAAGGACATGATGGCCATGAGCGCGAGCCGCGGGCAGGGCAAGCCGCGGTCCTTCGATGTGGCAGCGCTTGAGGGCGGGGCCGGAACACGAACCGGCCCCATCTGCACCGCGGGCGACCCCGCCGGCATCGGCAATGGTCCCGCCGCAGCATCCGCGAGGGTGTCGCAGCGATGACCCGCCGCTCCCCGATTCCCGCAACAACGCCCCTGCGGCCCTGGTGACCACCATGCCCGAGCACCTTGACCTTGCGAAGCTGATATTTGGCCGCCTGACCTGGGAAGCGATTCCCTTTCACGAGCCCATCCTGCTGGCGACCTTCCTGGTGGTCGCGGCCGGCGGCCTGGCGCTGGTCGGCGCGCTGACGTACTTCCGGGTGTGGGGGTACCTGTGGCACGAGTGGTTCACGAGCATCGACCACAAGAAGATCGGCGTCATGTATGTCGTGCTTGGCATCGTCATGCTGCTGCGGGGCTTTGCCGACGCAATCATGATGCGCCTGCAGCAGTCGATCTCCTTTGGCGATTCGCTGGGCTACCTGCCGCCGCACCACTATGACCAGATCTTCACCGCCCACGGCGTGATCATGATCTTCTTCGTGGCCATGCCGCTGGTCACCGGGCTCATGAACTTTGTGGTGCCGCTGCAGATCGGCGCGCGCGACGTGGCCTTCCCCTTCCTCAATAACTTCAGTTTCTGGATGACCGTCGGCGGTGCCGTGCTGGTGATGATGTCGCTGTTCGTGGGCGAGTTCGCCCGCACGGGCTGGCTGGCCTATCCGCCGCTGTCCGGCATCCTGCAGAGTCCGGATGTGGGCGTGGATTACTACATATGGGGCTTGCAGGTCGCGGGGCTGGGGACGCTGCTCTCGGGCATCAACCTGCTCGTGACCATCGTGAAGATGCGCGCGCCGGGCATGACCATGATGAAGATGCCGGTCTTTACGTGGACGGCGCTGTGCACCAACGTGCTGATCATCGCCGCCTTTCCGGTGCTGACCGCCGTGCTGGCCCTGCTGGCGCTGGACCGCTACGCGGGCTTCAACTTTTTCACCAGCGATCTCGGCGGCAACGCCATGATGTACATCAACCTGATCTGGATCTGGGGCCACCCGGAGGTGTACATCCTGATCCTGCCCGCTTTCGGCATCTTCTCGGAAGTGGTGTCGACCTTCTGCGGCAAGCGCCTCTTCGGCTATGCGTCGATGGTGTACGCCACGGTGGTGATCACGGTGCTGTCCTATCTCGTCTGGCTGCACCACTTCTTCACCATGGGATCGGGCGCCAGCGTCAATTCCTTTTTCGGCATCACCACCATGATCATCTCGATCCCGACCGGGGCGAAGATGTTCAACTGGCTGTTCACCATGTACCACGGGCGCATCCGCTTCGAGGTGCCGATGCTCTGGACCATCGGCTTCATGGTGACCTTTGTCATAGGGGGCATGACCGGCGTGCTGCTGGCCGTGCCGCCCGCCGATTTCTCGCTGCACAACAGCCTCTTCCTGATCGCGCACTTCCATAACGTGATCATCGGCGGCGTGCTGTTCGGGATGATGGCCGGCATTACCTACTGGTTCCCCAAGGCCTTCGGCTACCGGCTCGATCCCTTCTGGGGCAAGTGCTCGTTCTGGTTCTGGCTGGTTGGCTTCTACGTTGCCTTCATGCCGCTCTATGTGCTCGGCCTGATGGGCATCACGCGCCGCATGAGCCATTTCGAGGATGCGTCCCTGCAGATCTGGTTCCAGCTCGCGGCCTTCGGCGCCCTGCTGATCGCGCTCGGCATCGGCAGCTTCCTGATCCAGCTGGTGGTCAGCTTCCGCCGGCGCGAGTCGCTGCGCGACACCACCGGAGACCCGTGGGACGGCCGCACGCTGGAGTGGTCCACCTCTTCGCCGCCGCCCGCCTATAACTTCGCCTTTACGCCGGTCATCCACGACAACGACGCATGGTGGCAGATGAAGTCCCTGCAATACCAGCGCCCGCAGCAGGGTTTCATACCGATCCACATGCCGAAGAACACCGCCGCCGGCATCATAATCGCGGGCCTTAGCACGTTGTTCGGCTTTGCCATGATCTGGCATATGTGGCTGATCGCGGTGGTCTCGTTCGTTGCCACCCTGGTAGTGGCAATCGGCCATACCTTCAACTACAAGCGCGACTACTACATCCCGGCCGACGTCGTCGTCCGCACCGAGGCAGAGCGCTCGCGCCTGCTTGCCAGCCATGGTTGAAACCTCTCTCCCCTACGGCAGCGGCGACACCGGCCTTCCGGAGCGGACGCGCGCGGAAGCGCTCCGTTTTCATGAACTGAGCGAGGTGCATCCGCAGAACGGCACGTTGCTCGGCTTCTGGCTGTACCTGATGAGCGACTGCCTCATCTTTGCCTGCCTGTTCGCCGTGTATGGCGTGCTGGGCCGCCGCTATGCCGGAGGTCCCACGGGCGCCGAGCTGTTCGAGCTGCCGCTGGTCGCCCTCAACACCACCATGCTGCTGCTGTCGTCGATCACCTACGGCTTCGCCGTGCTGGAGATGCAGAAGGACAAGGTGCGCACGACGCTGGTCTGGCTCGGCATTACCGGCCTGCTGGGCGCCACCTTCATCGGCATCGAACTCCATGAGTTCGCGCAGCTGGTGCACGAGGGAGCGGGGCCGCAGCGCAGCGCCTTCCTGTCCTCGTTCTTCACGCTGGTGGGCACGCACGGCACACACGTGACCGTGGGCATCATCTGGCTGATCACGCTGATGGCGCAGGTCGGGCAGCATGGGCTGATTCCGGAAAACAAGCGCCGGCTGATGTGCCTGTCCATGTTCTGGCACTTCCTGGACGTGGTCTGGATCGGCGTATTCACCTTCGTCTACCTGATGGGAGTGCTGCCATGAGCGCGCATGACAATGCCCTCGATGCCCATGGACATGACCACCATGGCCACGACGGCCACGACGGCCACGACGGCCACGCCCCCAGCACCTTCAGGGGCTACATGACGGGCTTCGTGCTCGCGGTGATCCTGACGGCCATTCCCTTCTGGCTGGTGATGGCAAAGGTGTTCGACAAGTCCAGCACCACGGCGCTGCTCGTGCTGGCCTGCGCCTCGGTGCAGATCGTCGTGCACATGATATATTTCCTGCATATGAATGCCAGGTCGGAGGGCGGTTGGACCATGCTGGCGCTGATTTTCACCATCGTGCTGGTGGTCATCGCGCTGACTGGCTCGCTATGGGTGATGTTCCACCTCGACCAGAACATGATGCCGATGCACGATATGAAGAACCTGCCTTGACTCTCCCGCAACAAGATTTAGCCCGCCAGACCCCCACTCGCAGACGAACCGCCGGTGCACTGATAGTGCTGGCCCTGATTGCCGCTATCGCGGTTGCCGGGCTGGCTGCGCTTGGCACCTGGCAAGTCCAGCGGCGCGCCTGGAAGCTCGACCTCATCGAACGCGTGAACCAGCGGGTGCATGCCCCCGCCACGGCGGCGCCGGGCCCCGGTCAGTGGCCGCGCCTGAACAAGACGGACGACGAATACCGGCGCGTGCAAGTGACCGGCACGTTCCTGCATGACCGCGAGACCCTGGTCCAGGCCGTGACGGAACTGGGTGGCGGCTTCTGGGTGCTGACGCCGCTGCGCGCGGCGGACGGCAGCGTGGTGCTGGTCAACCGGGGCTTTGTGCCGCCGGAGCAGCGCGATCGCGCCACACGCAGCGGGAGCGACCCGGCCGGAGAGACCACGGTGACCGGCCTGTTGCGCTTCAGCGAGCCCGGCAACGGATTCCTGCGCAACAACGACCCGGCGGCCGGCCTCTGGTACGGACGCGATGTGCCCGCCATCGCCGCTGCCCGCGGGCTCTCGAATGTGGCGCCGTATTTCATCGACGCGGATGCGGCTGCGCCGGCCGGCGAAGGCAGCAAGCGCGTCTGGCCGGAAGGCGGCCTGACGGTGGTCACCTTCAACAACAACCATCTCAGCTATGCCATTACCTGGTACGTACTGGCGCTGATGGCGGCTGGCGCCGCGTGCTACGTTGGCCGCGAGGAATACCGGCGGCTGCGCGGCGGCGCCGGGCAGGGCAAGGGCGAAGACGGGCAGCGCAGGCGGCAATAGCGCGCCGCCGTCCGGCATGCGCGGCGCCTAGCCGACCGAGGCTTCGAATACCCGCCGGTAGTTGCCGCCGAGAATCCCGTTCATTTCGTCTTGCGTGAAGCCCGCCGCCAGCAGCGCATCGGCCAGCGAAGGCAATTGCTCGTAACTCCTGAACACCGGCGGGGAAATAAAGCCGAGCATGTCCGTGCCCAGGCCGACGTGCTCGACGCCAACCACGTCGGCCATCCGCTTGATGCCCTCGGCCATCGTGCGCAGGTCGCGGAAGGTGCCCGAACTGGGCCAGACGCCGATGACGCCGCCGGTGCCGGCGATCACGCGGGCGTGGTCAGGCGTGATCAGCCGGCTGCGCGTGCCCGGACGCATCGCCAGCGCGGAGTGCGAGATCACCAGCGGCCTGGTGGACGTCGCCGCGGCGCGCTTTACCAGCGCATAGGTGCCGTGCGCGACGTCAACGACGATGCCTCGCGCATTGCAGCGCCGCACCACCTCGGCGCCAAAATCCGTCAGGCCGCCGTGCACCGGCGTCTCGGTCTGGATATCGCCGAGTTCGTTGACCCGGTAGTGCGTCAGCTGCAGGTGGCGCAACTGGTGCATCGCGTACGCTTCATCGACGCGCTCCAGTCTGCCCTCAAGAAAATCGGCGCCTTCGGCAGCGATGATCGCGCACGGCCCGGCGCGGCCCCGGGCGGCCAGGGATGCCGCGTCTATCACCACATGCATCTGCTCACGCTCGATCAGCCGATGCGCGCGCGCGAATTCGGCCACGCCGAGCGCGTAAAGCTCGCCCTCCTCCGGCGCTCGCCACGCTTCGAAGCGCGTGCGGTCCGCGGACACGCGCGTGACGGTGGTGTCGGTCACGATCGCCAGGCAGATCACGTTCATGCCGCCGGCGCGCATCGGCGCGGCGAGAGGCTGGAAGGGACGGTCCGCGCCGACGACGGGATCGCGCGAGACGGTCACGCGGCCGCCGTGGCTGTGCATGTCGATCGTCAGCGCGTTGGCGGGCGGCGTCCATCTGGTGGCGTCAGCCGCTTGTGGGGCGGATGCCGCGGACGACTCGCGCGCTTCGGTGTAGCCGGCGAAGCGTCCCGGCGCGCAGGCGGCAAGCCCGAGCGCCGCGCCGGACGCCAGGAACACGCGCCGGCTGATCGGCGCCGCCCCTGCTTGCGGCGCGGGCGCAAGCGCCGAGGCTTCCACCAACTGATAGCGCCAGCCCGCCGGATCGTCGCGCAGCCGCAGCAAACGCCCTCGCAGGCAAACAGCGCGCTCTTGCCGCGCGAGCGGCGCTGCGAGGTACACCTCGATGCAGGCCAGCGGATCGCGCGGCACGCACCCGCCGCAGCATGGCGCCTCGGCGGTGAGCAGGGCATAGCCGGCAGCCTTTTCCGCCGGATCCAGCGGCATCATCCAGCCTGTCACCTCGACCAGGGTGTCATGCAGCGCGTCGGCCGCGCCGGTACGGATTGTCGACCAGTCAATCTGCGCAATCTGCTCGATCTGCATTGCCGCTCCACGCGTTGGGCATTCGGACCTGAGCGTTGGCCGGTCAGGTACGGCTGGCTTGTGATCCACATCATATCGCGGCGGAATACGCGGGCGGCGGTGCCGGCGGGGCCACAAGCGCCTTTGCCTGCACCGGGCCCCGTCTCCGCGCCATTCCCATCATTCGCATAGCAAGTACAATGCTGGGCTTCGTCCCGGACTGTCCGGGTCCGCCCTGCTATACCTGATCCCATGTCCAATCTCATCGTGCACGGCGGCAAGCCGCTCCGTGGCCGCATTACCCCTTCGGCCAACAAGAATGCAGTGCTGCCCGTGCTCTGCGCCACACTGCTCACCGATGAGCCTTTGCGCCTGCATGGCGTGCCCGATATCACCGACGTGCGCAAGATCCTCGAGATTTTCCGCGCTTTGGGCAGCAAGGTGCATATGGACCAAGCGACCGGCACGCTGGAACTGCACCATTGCGAAACCGTCTTCGACGCCGCCCGTCATCGGCTGCCCGAGGAAATGCGCTCCTCCATCATGCTGGTGCCCCCGTTGCTGGCGCGCTTCGGCGTTGCCCGGCTGGAGGACAACGTCAAGGGCTGTACGCTTGGCGTGCGCGAGATCGATCCGCACGTCGAAGTCTTCCGCCGCTTCGGCGGCGAGGTGGAGCGCGTCGACGGCTCGCTGCTCGTGCGCAGTGCCGGCCTGCTGACACCGACCGATCACTGGCTGGATTACGCATCGGTCACCACCACGGAGAACTTCGTGCTGTGCGCGGCCGCCGCGGGCGGCACCTCCACGCTGACCAATGCGGCATCGGAGCCGCATGTGCAGGAGTTCTGCCGCTTCATGGCGATGATCGGCGCGCGCATCGAAGGCATTGGCACCTCGCGCCTGACGGTGCACGGCGGCAATACCCTGCATGGCGGGGAGTTCACCTTCGACGAGGATTTCCACGAGATCACGACCTTCCTGGCACTGGGCGCCATCACTGGCGGCGATGTTGTCGTGCGCAACAGCGCACCCGGCAATTTCCCGCTGATCGACCGGACCTTTGCCAAGTTTGGCGTGCAGATCACGCACGAGGACGGCTGGTCGCGGGCCACCTGCGCCGGCCCGCTGAAAGTGCAGACGCCTTTCACCAGCAACGTACTCACCAAGGTCGAGGCCGCGCCATGGCCGTACTTCCCGGTGGACCTGCTGCCGATCTTTATCGCGCTGGGCGTGCGCGCGCAGGGCAACGCCATGTTCTGGAACAAGGTGTACGACGGCGCGCTGGGCTGGACCGGCGAACTGTCGAAGTTCGGCGCCCATGTGTTCTCGTCCGACCCGCACCGGCTCATCACCTTCGGCGGCAATCCGCTGACGCCGGCAGTGGTGGAAAGCCCGTACATCATCCGGGTGGCGATCGCACTGTTCATGGTGGCCGCCAGCATCGACGGCCGGTCCGAGATCCGCAACGCCGCGCCGATCCGCCGGGCCCATCCCCGCTTCGTCGAGAACCTGCGCAGCCTTGGTGTGCAGGTGGAGTGGACGAGCGAAGATTAAGGGCGGGGCAGCGCGCGGAAGTTTCCTTCACGCCCGGCAGGGTATCCGCGTCCATGCGCTCCAAGGTTTCGCCATCGACCAGAAGGCCGCCGCTAACGCGGTGGGCTCTGGTTTCGGCGTGATCGGCGCGGACCGCATCGACCCGGCGATCCACCGGCCGACCTGGCTTCGGCGGATGGCGGGGTGGCCCAGGGGGGCCGAACTCGCGCATCGCAGAGGGCGGGCGCTCGCTCAATAGCGCGAGATTTATCCATGCCGCAGCAATCGGGCGGGACATTTCGTGACAATGTCTTCTTCCTTGCCTGCCGGCAGCGCCCGAGGCATTGGGCGCTGGCGTTCGGGCCGTATCCCGATCGGGCGGTAGCAGCGCCAGCGAATCGGGTCACCTCCAATACGCCTCCAATACGCCCAACGCGGGCGCGCATCAAGCTGTGAAAGGACCCGGCCGGGACCGTACCGAGTCTTATTCCAATTCCGATCATGATTTCACCGATTGCCCTTCGATTGTCCGCACATGTCGGACGGCATCGGCGAGATGGTGGTGAAGATCGGCTTTACGTCACTTGTCCATGGGCCTCATGCATATCGCCATTGATTGTTGCCGCTGTTCAGCATAAGACAGAAGACAGCGCGTCACATGCGCACCTCCTGCCCGAAGAACCGGAGATAAGACATGGAAGAAGATCTCGTTCAGCGGATACGGTCCAATCCCAACTATCAGCGGCTGGTTTCGACCCGTTCCACCTACGGATGGGTGCTCGCCGGGATGATGATGGTTGTGTATTACGGCTACATCCTCCTGGTTGCCTTCGGCAAGACCCTGCTCTCCATCAGGATTGGCGACGGCGTGATGACCTGGGGCATTCCGATCGGACTCTTTGTGATCGTATTTACCGTGGCGATCACCGGCATCTACGTCTGGCGCGCCAATCGCGAATTCGATGACCTGACCGCTCAGATTCGCAAGGAGGTGCTCTAATGTCGACCCGGAGCCGCATCCTGAGCACACTGACGCTGTTTGCCCTGTGCGGGGCGGTCTGGGGAGCCGGTGGCGACCTTGGCCAGATGCAGAAGCAGCCGACCAACTGGACGGCGATTGCGATGTTCGCTGTCTTTGTGGTGTTCACCCTGTTCATCACGAAATGGGCGGCCAGCAGAACGAAGTCCGCCGCGGATTTCTATACGGCCGGCGGCGGCATCACCGGTTTCCAGAATGGCCTGGCAATCGCGGGCGACTATATGTCCGCGGCTTCTTTCCTCGGGATATCGGCCGCCGTTTATGCGAACGGCTATGACGGCCTGATTTATTCGATCGGCTTTCTGGTCGGCTGGCCCGTCATCACCTTCCTGATGGCCGAGCGGCTGCGCAACCTCGGCCGCTTCACCTTCGCCGACGTGGCTGCCTATCGCTTCGAGCAGACACCGATCCGCGTATTCGCGGCCTCGGGCACGCTGGTGGTGGTGGCGTTCTACCTGATTGCCCAGATGGTCGGCGCCGGACAGCTGATCAAGCTGCTGTTTGGCCTGGAGTACTGGCTTGCCGTGGTGATCGTCGGCACGCTGATGATGGTCTATGTGCTGTTCGGGGGCATGACGGCGACCACATGGGTCCAGATCATCAAGGCCGGCTTGCTGCTCGCGGGCGCGACGTTCATGGCAGTCATGGTGCTGGCGCAGTTCCATTTCAATCCCGAAGCGCTGTTTGCCAAGGCGGTCGACGTCCATGCCAAGAAGGACGCCATCATGGGCCCCGGCACCTTCATCAAGGATCCGATTTCCGCCATTTCATTCGGCATGGCGCTGATGTTCGGCACGGCGGGGCTGCCGCACATCCTGATGCGATTCTTTACCGTGCCAAGCGCCAAGGAGGCACGCAAGTCCGTGTTCTGGGCGACGACGTGGATCGCCTACTTCTACGTGCTGACGTTCATCATCGGCTTTGGCGCCATCGTGCTGGTCAGCACCAACCCGGTCTACAAGGATGCGCTTGGCGGCTTGCTGGGCGGCAACAACATGGCGGCCATCCACCTTGCGAGCGCCGTCGGCGGCAACGTATTCCTCGGCTTTATCTCCGCCGTGGCCTTCGCCACGATTCTTGCCGTGGTCGCCGGATTGACGCTGTCCGGCGCCACCGCCGTGTCCCATGACCTTTACGCGACCGTGTTCAAGAAAGGCAAGGCGAGCAGCGATAGGGAATTGCGTGTTTCGCGCTATACGACAGTGGCGCTGGGCATCGTGGCGGTGATTCTCGGGATCGCGTTCGAGAAGCAGAACATCGCCTTCATGGTATCGCTGGCCTTTGCCGTTGCGGCATCGGCTACTTTTCCCGTGTTGTTCATGGCCGTCCTGTGGAAAGACTGCACGACACGCGGCGCTACCATCGGCGGTTTTCTCGGCCTGATTACCGCGGTCGGGCTGACCATCGTCTCCAAGTCGGTCTGGGTGGATGTATTCGGCTACAAGGATGCAATCTTTCCGTACACGTCGCCCGCCTTGTTTTCGATGACCGCCGGCTTTGTCGGCATCTGGCTGTTCTCGGTTCTGGACCGGAGCGATCGTGCCCGCGTCGACCGCGAAGGTTACGAGGCGCAGAGGGTCCGCTCGGAAACCGGCATTGGCGCGGCGGGCGCTTCCGGCCACTGAAGGATTTGCCATGCTGCGCCGCAACCTCGCCGGACACCGCCTGATCGCGCTGTTTGCCCTGGGCTGGCTGCTGTTCAACTATCCGCTGCTGGCCCTGTTCAACAACACGCTCACCTGGTTCGGCATCCCGCGGTTGTACGCCTATCTGTTCGCCGCATGGGCGGTGCTTATCGTTCTGCTGGCATTCACCGCGGAACAGGAAGCACCGCGACAAGGAAACCCACAGGGAAACCCGCAGCCCGCCCCGCCCGTACCCGCGCCGAGAGACTGACATGCTGCAGGGCTGGGTCGTTGCGCTGGCGTCGTTCGCGTACCTCGGCGTGCTGTTCGCCATTGCGTATTACGGCGACAAGCGCTCGGACGCGGGCGCCAGCGTCATCAACAACCCGTACCTGTATGCGTTGTCGCTGGCCGTGTACGCCACCTCGTGGACTTACTATGGCAGCGTCGGCCGCGCCGCCGCCAGCGGCATCGGCTTTTTGCCCATCTACCTCGGCCCCACGCTGATGGCGGCGCTCTGGTGGACCGTGCTGCGCAAGATCATCCGTATCAGCAAGAACAACCGCATCACGTCGATTGCCGATTTCCTGGCTTCGCGCTATGGCAAGAGCGCGCTGCTTGGCGGCCTTGTCACCCTGGTGTCGGTGGTGGGCGTCGTGCCATATATCGCGCTGCAACTGAAGGCCGTCTCGGCGAGCGTGGCGGTACTGGTGCATTCCGCCGACTTCGGCATCCGGCGCGGCGTGGCAGGGCCGGTGTGGTCGGACACCACGCTGTACCTTGCGCTGATGCTGGCCATGTTCACCATCCTGTTCGGCACCCGCCATATCGATGCGGCGGAGCGCCATGAGGGCATGGTCGCCGCGATCGCCTTTGAATCCCTGGTAAAGCTGGCGGCATTCCTCTCGGTGGGGATCTTCGTTACCTTTGGCCTGTACGATGGCTTCGGGGATCTGTTCGGGCGTGCCGGCGCGGTTCCCGCGCTGAAGGCGCTCCTGACCCTGGATGGCGGCGCGGCGGGTGGCGGCACCGTGACGTTCGGCAGGTGGGCCGCGCTGGTATTCCTGTCGATGCTGTCGATCCTGCTCCTGCCGCGCCAGTTCCAGATCGCCGTAGTCGAGAACGTCGACGAGAACCACCTCAGGAAAGCCATCTGGCTGCTGCCCTTGTACCTCCTGGCGATCAATCTCTTTGTGCTGCCGATCGCTTTCGCAGGGGTGCTTCGCTTTCCGGGCGGCCAGGTCGACCCGGATATGTTCGTGCTGGCGTTGCCGCTGCAGGAAAGCTCTCCGGCGCTGACGCTCCTTGTGTTCATCGGCGGGCTGTCGGCCGCGACCGGCATGGTCATCGTCGAAACCATCGCGCTCAGCACCATGGTCTGCAATGACCTGGTGATGCCCTTGCTGCTGCGTCTGAAGCCCCTGCGGTTCGGCCATCGCGCCGATATCAGCGCGATGCTGCTGGCGATCAGGCGCGCGGCCATCGTGCTGTTGATGATGCTGGGATATGCCTACTTCCGCCTCGCCGGCGAAGCGTACGCGCTGGTTTCGATCGGCCTGATCTCATTCGCGGCCGTGGCGCAGTTCGCGCCCGCGATGCTGGGCGCCATCTACTGGAAGAACGGCACGCGGCGCGGCGCGCTGGCCGGCCTGGGCGTGGGGTTCCTGATCTGGCTGTACACGCTCCTGCTGCCGTCGTTCGCGCAGTCCGGCTGGCTGCCGGCCAGCTTTGTCGAATACGGGCCGTTCGGCATCGGGTGGCTGAAGCCGCAGCAACTGTTTGGCCTGGCCGGGCTGGACCCGGTCTCGCATGCGCTGTTCTGGAGCATGCTGGCGAATGCCGGCAGCTATGCCGGCGTGTCGCTCACCAGTCCGCAAAGCGCGGCGGAACGGGTGCAGGCCATCCTGTTCGTGGATGCCTACGCCCACAGCGGCAGCGCGCTCGGTTCCCATGTGTGGCGCGGCAGTGCCTCGGCCGAAGCGGTACTCGCGTTGTTGCGGCGTTTCCTTGGCGGCGCCAGGGCCGACGAAGCGTACGCGCGATTCCACCGCGAGCGCGCCGGCGCCAGCCCGCTGGTGGCCGACGCCGCGCTGGTGCATTTCGCGGAAATCCAGCTGGCCGGTGCGATCGGTGCCGCATCGGCGCGCGCAATGATTGCCTCGGCGGTGAATGAAGAGCCGCTCGGCCTGGACGAAGTCATGGCAATACTGGATGAGACCTCGCAAGCGGTCGCCTACAGCCGGCAGCTGGAGCAGAAATCGCGCGAACTGGAAACGGTATCGGCCGGACTCAAGGCGGCCAACCTTCGGCTCACCGAACTCGACCGCATGAAGGACGACTTCATTTCGACCGTGACCCACGAGTTGCGCACGCCGCTCACGTCGATCCGCGCGTTCTCCGAGATTCTTCGCGACCATCCCGATCTTGCCGCTGCCAGGCGCAGCGAATACCTTGACATTGTGATCAGGGAAAGCGAGCGCCTCACACGTCTCATCAACAACGTGCTCGACCTTGCCAAGATCGAATCCGGCAGCACCGGATGGCGCACCGTGCCACTAGACTTGAAACAGGTGATAGAGGATGCGGTAAGCGCCACCCGGCAACTGTTCGCGGACCAGCGCATTCAGCTTGAGCTGCACCTGCCGGCGCAGGTTCCCGTGATACTGGCCGACCCCGACCGGCTGATGCAGGTGATGCTCAACCTGCTGTCGAACGCGGCAAAGTTCTGCGACCGGGCGGACGGCCGGGTCGCGGTGAGCCTGGAGGCGGCAGGCGGCAATTTGCGTGTTGCGGTGCGTGACAACGGTTGCGGCGTGCGCCCGCAGGATCGGGAGCTGATCTTCGACAAGTTCCGCCAGGGTGGCGACAGGCTGGCGGGCAAGCCACAGGGCACCGGGCTCGGATTGCCGATCAGCCGGGAAATCGTTCGCCATTTCGGCGGTGCGCTGTGGCTGGAGGCGACGCAGGACGACGGCGCGGTATTCGTATTCACGCTGCCGCTGCCGAATGCACCGGAGACAACGCCATGACCCACAAAGTCCTCATCGCAGACGACGAACCGAACATCGTGATCTCCCTGGAATTCCTGATGCAGCAAAGCGGCTACGAAGTGGGCATCGCTCGCGACGGGGAGGAAGCCCTGGCGCAGATGACCGCGTTCCAGCCCGATCTTGTCCTGCTCGACATCATGCTGCCGCTGCGCAGCGGCTTCGAGGTCTGCCAGAAGATCCGCGAGAACAAGGCCTGGGATCGGGTCAGGGTCGTCATGCTATCGGCGAAGGGTCGGGAGCTTGAGGTGAGCAAGGGCCTTGCGCTGGGCGCCGATGCGTACATCACCAAACCGTTTTCCACCAGGGAGCTGGTTGAAAAGGTGGGCGCATTGCTCGCGAGCTGACAGAGAGGCCTGGAATGATTCGGACTTGGATCGCCGGACACCGCTTCGGCGTGACATTGGCGCTGCTCTTCCTGGCGCAGCTGCTTCTCGCCGGCGCGATCCTCTTACCGCTTGCGATCGACCTGCCGGACGCGCAGCGCACGTGGTTGCGCGCGTTGCTGCTGCAGCGCGGCGCGCTATGGATTGCCCTCGCGCTGCTGCTGCTGCTCGGCCTGGGCATCGGGCTGAAAGCGCTGTTCGACGCTTACTTGACGCCGGTCGCGCGCCTGGCCGAAGACGCCGTGCTGCTTGCGGCCAACCCTGGCCATCGCATCGCGCCGCAGGGCGCGCGCGACGTGCGCGTCCTCGTCGACAAGCTTAACCTGCTGGCGGCTTCCCATCAGGCCGTGCACGACGACGTGCAGGCCAGGATCGCACTGGCGAACCGCGCGCTGGCCGAGGAGAAGAACCGGCTCGCCGCGCTCATGGCGGAGCTCGCGCTGAGCGTGCTGGTCTGCAATATCGAAGGGCGAATACTGCTTTACAACGACAGTGCCAGGCAGTTGCTGGAAGCGGGCGGAGCCGGCGCGCCGGTGGCCGGCGCCGCAGCAATCGGCCTGGGCCGCTCCGTGTTCGGCGTGATCGAGCGGGGGCTCATCCTGCACGCGCTGGAACAGCTCCAGCACCAGCTCCGGGAGGGGGGGGCCGGCGCGGCGCGGCCGGTATCGGGATTCGTCGCCACGCTCTCACAGGGCCAGATCGTGCGCGCGCACATGGCACCTGTGTTCGACAACGTGCACACCCTCAACGGCTTCGTGCTGACGCTGGAAGACATCACCCGCAACGTCGAGGCCGACAACCGCCGCGACGCATTGCTGCAGTCGCTCACGCAAGATGCGCGCGCCACGCTGGCGAATCTGCTTGCGGCGGTGGAAACCATCCAGGCGTTCCCGGACATGAACGCCGGGAAGCGAGCCCAGCTTACCGGCATCATCGACGACGAATCGCAGCGCCTGGTGGGCCAGATCGGCCGCGCCGTGGATCAGCGCGGCGCCGGGATGGACAGCCATCAGGAGCTGGAAGAGATGCGGGGCGCCGACCTGCTCGCGCTGCTGCTGCGGCGGATCGGCAGCCCGTCGCTCAGCGTAGCCGCCAGCGATGCGGTCGATGCCACGCTGTGGCTCAGGGTGGACAGCTATGCTTTGACCCAGGCGCTGGCCTATCTGGCGCAGCGGCTCGCCACCGAAGCAGGCGTTACCGAGTTGCGCTTCGGCCTGTGCCGTGCCGGGCGGCTGGCCTATCTCGACCTCACCTGGCATGGCGCCCCCCCCACCGCCGATAGGCTGCGGGCTTGGGAAAACGCGCCATTGCAAGCCGGCGCGGCGCTGTCGCTGAGCACGCTGATGGCGCGTCAGGGCGGCGAGACCGTGTGTTCGTCCGGTGCGTCGCCCGACGTGGCGCGCTATCGCCTGATGCTGCCGGTTTCCGAGCCCCGCTCGGCGCTGGACAGACTGCCGGCACGGCAAGGCCGCCCGGAGTTCTACGATTTCGACCTGTTCCACCAGCCGGGACAAAACGCCGGGATCGACCAGTGCCGGCTCTCGCAACTCAGCTACACGGTGTTCGATACCGAGACCACGGGGCTGGAGCCTGCCGCCGGCGATGAAATCATCTCCATCGGCGCCTTGCGCATCGTCAACGGCCGGCTGTTGCAGCGGGAGAGTTTCGAGCAGCTGATCCGGCCGCGGGGCGCGCTGAGCGCCGGGTCGATCGCGGTTCACGGCATCACGCACGCCATGCTCAACGGCCAGCCGCCGATCGAAACCGTGTTGCCGCAGTTTCACCGTTTCGCCGCGGATACCGTGCTCGTCGCGCACAATGCCGCGTTCGACATGAAGTTCCTGCAAATGCTGGAGGAAAGAACCGGCACCGTCTTCACGCAACCCGTCCTCGATACGCTGCTGCTATCGCAGGTGATCCACCCCCATCAGGCCGAGCACTCACTGGAAGCGATCGCCAGCCGGCTCGGTGTGGCTGTCATTGGCCGCCACACCGCCCTGGGCGATGCGATCGTCACCGGAGAGATCTTTCTCAGGATGATCCCGTTGCTCGCGGAAAAGAGCATCGTCACGCTGAAGGATGCCCGCGACGCCGCGCAACAGACCCTGTACGCGCGGGTCCGGTACTGA
This sequence comes from Cupriavidus sp. SK-3, assembly GCF_000611145.1. Classification (NCBI taxonomy): domain Bacteria; kingdom Pseudomonadati; phylum Pseudomonadota; class Betaproteobacteria; order Burkholderiales; family Burkholderiaceae; genus Cupriavidus; species Cupriavidus sp. SK-3. Next base: position 19,749 of record NZ_JFJV02000279.1, read on the forward strand.
GGCCGAGGAACGCACAGCCCATGAACGAGCCGCCCACGATCCGTCCCGATGCCGCTTTCGATCCGGCCAATGTCCAGGCGGGCGCATTCATGCGAGACATGGAGGACGCCCGCCGCCGCATCGCCGCCGCGCAGGAAGGAAGCGGGCTGCAGCGGGCCGCCGCGGAGATCCGGGCGCTCTGGCATCGCGTGGCGGGCGAAGCGGAAGCGCAGACGCTGATGCGGTTGATCTCGGCGCTGAACGACACCTTGACGCGGCGCGTGATCGACCTGGCCTGCGTGGGGCAGCAGTTGCAGGACGTACGCTGGTGCTGGATCGCGCTCGGCAGCGAAGGCCGCGAGGAACAGACGCTGTCGAGCGATCAGGACAACGGGATCATCCTGGCGGGCAGCGGCGGCGCCCAGGCACTGCGCGAACGGATGCTGCCGCTGGCGCTACACATCAACGAAGCACTCGATGCCTGCGGGTTCCCGCTGTGCACCGGGCAAATCATGGCAAGCAATCCGCAGTGGTGCCTCGACTTGCACGAATGGCGGGAGCGCTTCGCGAGCTGGATCATCGAAGGCGATCAGCGGGCGCTGCTCAATGCCACCATCTTCTTCGACCTGCGCTCGCTTCATGGCGCCCATGACCTGGCGCAGGCGCTGACCGACTGGCTCGCGGACATGGCGCCGGACAACCCGCGCTTTCTGTACCAGATGACCGAGAATGCGCTGCGGCGCAAAGCGCCGCTCGGTCTGCTGCGCGACTTCGCGGTGGCGAAGAGCGGGGATTTCGCCGGCACGATCGATCTGAAACTGGACGCCGCCACGCTGTTCGTCGACGCGGCCCGCATTTACGGCCTGGCTTGCCGCGCCCGCGCCAGCAATACGGCCGATCGCCTCCGGCGCGCCGGCGAGACGCGGCGCCTGGAACCACATCATGTGCAGGCATGGATCGGCGCATTCAACCGCATCCAGATGTTGCGCATGAAGACACAGCAGCGCTGTTTCGAACGCGGCGAAGCCATGCACAACCATGTGGACCCGAACGAACTGGACGCGGGCGAGCGGCGCGTATTGCTCGACGCCTTGCGCCAGGCCCGCGCACTGCAAAGACACCTCGCGCTGGATTACCTGGGCTTTCGCCAGGGCGTCTGATCCCGGCGGCGCCGGCCAGCCGCGTGTATCTTGAGAGGCGCATGCCGCGGCCTTTGCCTATACTCAGGGACAAGTTGTTCGCAAGCGCCGTGCGCGTCCCGCACGCGAGCCGCCGGGAGGGGCACTCATGGAGTTCAAGGACTACTACGCGATGCTCGGCGTGGAGCGCACGGCCACGCAGGATGACATCAAGCGTGCCTACCGCAAGCTCGCGCGCAAGTATCACCCTGACGTCAGCAAGGAGCCGGATGCGGAAGCCCGGTTCAAGGACGTGGCCGAAGCGTACGAGGCGCTGAAGGACGCGGAAAAGCGTGCGGCCTACGACGACGTGGGTGCGCGGTACAAGCATGGCCGCGAGTTCACCCCGCCGCCGGGATGGGATAGCGGCTTCGAGTTCAGCGACGGCGACGGCGGTCGCGACCCGGAGATGGATCACAGCGATTTCTTCGAGTCGCTGTTCGGGACAAGGCGCGCCCAGGGCCACGGCGCGCGTCATGCCGGCCGCATGGCCGGGGCGGATCATCACGCCAAGGTGCGGATCGATCTGGAGGACGCCTATCGGGGCGGGCACCGCACCATTTCGCTGCGGACGCCGCAGGTGGACGCCAACGGCCATGTCCGCTTGCAGGAGCGGCAACTGGACGTGAATATTCCCAAGGGCATTCGCGGCGGACAGCATCTCCGGCTTGCCGGGCAAGGCGGACCGGGGATTGGAGACGCGCCTGCCGGCGACCTGTACCTCGAGATCGAGATCGCGCCCCACCCGCGCTTCCGCGTCGACGATCGCGACGTCTACCTGGACCTGCCGGTCGCTCCCTGGGAGGCTGCCTTGGGCGCTAGCGTCGACATACCCACGCCGGACGGCAGCGTGCTTCAGCTCAGCGTGCCGCCCGGCTCGTCGGCGGGCCGCAAGCTGCGGCTCAGGGGCAAGGGCCTGCCCAGCACGCCGCCCGGCGACCTGTACGCGGTGCTCTCCATTGTCTTGCCGCCTGCCGACACGGACCAGGCCAGGCGGGCGTACCGGGAGATGGCCAAGACCTTTAGCGGCTTTTCCCCGCGCCGTTCAACGGAGGCTTGATGCGATGAGCGATCAAAGTGGTTCGACGCTACAGGGCGTGCTTGTCGAGGAAGAGGTTCAGTTCACGCTGGTCGAACTGAGCGTGGCCTGTCACGCCGACATGGAGCAGGTGGTGGCTCTTGTCGAGGAAGGCGTGCTGACGCCGCGCGGCGAGGACGTGCAAGGCTGGCGTTTTGAAGGCACCGCCTTGTCGCGTGCCCGCGCGGCGCTGCGTCTGACGCGCGACCTGGAGTTGGGGCCAGCGGGCGTTGCGCTCGTGCTTGACCTGCTGGACGAGATCGAGGTGCTCAAGTCGAAACTGCGCCGCGCCAACCTGGCCTGAGTGGCATCCTTGTGCGGCCGCGCGCAGCTAATGCGGCCGGAGGCCGCCGCGCGGCCCGGCCCCCTGGAGACGACGATGGCATTGCCCAACAAGGTGCCGGACGAATTTGTTCAGGGTTTCATCAAATCGTGGCAAAGCCTGTGGCAGGCCACGGCGCAGACCGGCGGAGGGCCGTTCGCTGATCTGCAGTTGAACTACTTCCGGCAGCAGTTCGCGCTGTGGACGCGGATGATGGTCAACATCGCGGGCGAACCGGCGGAGCCGGTGGTGGCACCCGAGCGCGGCGACCGCCGCTTCGGCGCCATCGCATGGCGCGACAATCCCGCCTTTAGCCTGCTCAAGCAGAGCTACCTGCTCAACGCCAGGCTGGCCAGCGACATGGTGGAGGCCGCGGATCTGGACGAACCCGCCAGGCAACGGCTGCGCTTCTATACGCGCCAGTTCATCGACTCGATGAGCCCGGCCAACTATGCCGCCACCAACCCGGAGGTGATGCAGCTCGCATTCGAGACGCAAGGCGAGAGCCTGAAGGCCGGGCTCGGCAACCTGCTCGCGGATATGCGCAAGGGCGGGCTGTCGATCACCGATGAGACGGCGTTCGAGATCGGCAAGAACGTGGCCGTGTCCGAAGGCGCGGTGGTGTTCGAGAATGCGATGTTACAGCTGATCCAGTACGCGCCCCTGACCGGGCGGGTGGCAACGCGCCCGCTGCTGATCGTGCCGCCGTCCATCAACAAGTTCTACATCCTCGACCTGCAGCCCGAGAATTCGTTTGTGCGGTTCGCCGTCGGACAAGGCTACACAGTCTTCCTGGTGTCATGGCGCAACCCCGATGCCACTTGCGCCCACGTCACGTGGGACGACTATCTGAGCCAGGGCGTGATGAAAGCGATCGAGGTGGCGCTGGCCATCAGCGGTGCCGACAAGCTCAACGCGCTTGGCTGGTGCGTAGGTGGCACGATCCTCTCTTCCGCGCTGGCGGTGCTGCGTGCGCGCGGCGACACCTCCGTGGCCAGCCTGACCCTGCTGACCACCATGCTCGATTTCCGGGACCCCGGCGAGCTTGGCGTATTCATCGACGAGCCGGGCGTGGCGGCGCGCGAGCGGGCGATCGGCCAGCGCGGCATCTACCCCGGATCGGAACTCGGCTTCGTGTTCCAGACGCTGCGCGCCAACGACCTGATCTGGCCGAACGTCATCAACCACTACCTGAAGGGCAAGTCGCCCGAAGCATTCGACCTGCTTTACTGGAACGCCGACAGCACCAACCTGCCGGGGCCGATGTATACCTGGTACCTGCGGAACATGTACCTGGAGAACAACCTGTGCGTGCCGAAGCGGCTGACAATGTGCGGCACGCCCGTGGACCTCCGTGCTATCGATCTGCCCAGCTATGTGCTGGCGACGCAGGACGACCACATCGTGCCCTGGAAGTCCGCCTACCGGACGACGCAACTGGTCGGTGGCAAGACGCAGTTTGTGCTTGGTGCGAGCGGGCACATCGCGGGTGTCATCAATCCGGCGTCGAAGAACAAGCGCAGCTACTGGACCGGCGGCGCCCTGGGGGATGACGCCGGCCAATGGCTTGCCAGTGCCACGGCGACGCCGGGGAGCTGGTGGCCCCATTGGATCAAGTGGCTCGCGCCCAAGGCCGGGAAGGCCATCGACGCGCCCCGCCAGGCCGGCAGCAAGACGTACCCCGTGATCGAACCGGCACCCGGGCGCTACGTCAAGGAACGCGCAGTCCCGCTCAGGTGAGCACGCGCCGCGTGTCTTAGCGAAGCTGCTCGTCGATATAGCAGAACACGGCCGTGCCGCTGCCATATTCGGTATCGCGCGAGGTGAACGCGCCGGACAGGCAGATAAACACAGTCATGCACGCGAGGGCGGCAAGCAGGCCGAGCGTCAGGATGGATAGCTTTTGCATGGCTAAGCCCTTCGGCAATCGTTGGACGTCGATAGCATGTGCGTTCTCCTGACGAGGCCTCGGGCACCGGGGCCGGTGCTCACACGTCTATACGCATTTGTCATGCCCGCGTCCGGCAGGCGACACTGGCGCCGGATTGTGCTTCAGGGGATACGCGTGGCGGCGGCGTCGTTGGGCTGTGCCACACAGTCCTGGCGGCTTGTGTATGTCCGGGAGCGACAGTGCATGGCGCTCCCGGTGACCGGTCCGGCCAATGGGCGAGGCCCCAACCGGCGATGGTCAGGCGATGTCGCGCACTCTCAGCCGTACCGCCGGATCGCCCAGGACCACGTAGTTGCGCGCATCGTCCCGCGCCACCCAGCGCAGCGCGATCTCGGTATCGGAAACTGCGGCGCCCGCGCCGCGGTCGCGCAGCAACTCCGCCAGTTCCGTGCTGAGCGCGGCCCAGCGGATGTTGAAGCGATCCGTGGCTTGCCCGACGCGCTCGCCGCGCAGCAGGCTGCCGATCACGTCGCGGAATCCCTGGGTCTGCGGGTCCGCGCGCTCTGACTGGAAGCCGTAAGCCCAGGCCCTGTCGACATGCCCGAGCACCGCCAGCGCGCCGCCGTGGGGGTGCGCAAGCAGCCGCTGCGGCAGGCGGGCGGTGAAGGGGGCCGGCGCGAGCCGCGCGGGGGCGCCGGGGTCGCGACCGAAGTTGTCGAATTCGGGGCAGCCGGCGCCATAGCAGGCAAAGCAGAACTGGATGAGGCCGTGGCACTGCGCGTCGTCGGGCACATCTTGCGCGCCGAACCAGTGCTCGGGGCCGATCGCGCCGTAGCCAGGCCAGTCCTGGCAGACGATGGCGCCCTGGGCCCCGGCAAGGCGCGCATCGTCCGCGCGAAAGCCCATGCCGTGGGAGCCGGTGAAGAGCAGGGCGGGCGGGCCGTCCGGGCCTTTGCCGCGCAAGACTTCGGCCAGGGCGGATTTGGTGGCGGCTTCGCCCAGCAAGGCTTGCATGGCAAAGCCCTGGCGCTCGCCAAGGGCTTTGGCTTGCGCGGTGCCAAGGCTGAGCGGGGTGGCCAGTTGCCGCGTGAGCAGCTGGGTGGCGCGATCGAAATCGTGGCAGGTGGCGAACAGCGCGATCCGGCGGCGGGCCGTCACGCTGGCCATGGTTTCGTAGGCCGTCACGCTGTCCGCGTAGCTGCGAAAATCAGCCAGCTGCGGAAAATCCAGCCGCCCCACCGCCCAGTACAGGTCGAGCGTGTATTGGAAGGCAAACGATATCTTGTCGGGCGGCCCGACCAGCACGAGGTAGTAGGGCACGCCCAGGGCCGGATCCACCACGTTGAGCGAGACCTTGTGCCGCGCCAGCCAGGTGGCGGCGCTCTCGCCGGGCAGGCAGCCGTCCGCGCCCTGGAATATCGTGACCTGTCCGGCCTCCCGGTGCCGCCAGGCGATCAGCGGCGCGAGGGCGTCCAGGTAAGGCGCGGGATCGGCGTCGGAGGGAAACAGCAAGCCCCAGCCGGCCTCGTCCAGCTTGTCGCCGTCGACATCGCCCAGCACGGCGTAGGTCTCGGCCTGCCGGGCCTTCTCCGCGGCGCGTTCGGGCGCGCGGCGTTCCGCGTGCTCGTGCGCGGTGAACGCGGCGACAGCCTGCGCGTCGATCTCCGCGAGCGGGCGTCCGGTGTCGGCCTGGATGCCGAGCGGGATGGGCATGGATTCGTCGGTCATGGCAGTGCTCCCGGTCGCGCTCGTCATCTCGCTCAGGTTCGGATTCAGGCCCCGGCCAGCGCGGCCTGCCAGATCAGGTGGGCGACTTCGGGGCCGCCGATGTCGTTGTGCGCGCCCGAGACGCCGCTCTTGTGGCAGATGTACTCGCTGGCCTCGATGTTCAGCACCTTGCCGCCAGTCATGGTGTAGCGGCCGTCGTAAGGCTGCAGGGGCGCGTCCGTGGCGCCGTCGATGCCCTGGATGCCGAACGCGCCGATGGCGCCGAAGGCGGGATAGGCCTGCGCGGGTTCGAAGGCGACCTGGCCAGCCACGCCGGCGGCCCACGGATACAGCGAGCCGACTGCCGTGTCGTGCCGCGAGCGGGTTACCACCAGCGGCCCGCTGACCTTGCCGTCCGGCAGCACCTGGTGGCAGTAGCCCACCGTGCCGGGCCGCACGGGGATATCCGGCGCATAGGCCCATAGCGACATCGCGCCCTGTACCAGCACGCACGACGCCACCGGGCGCCGCAGCGCCGCCGTGCCGCCCGGCCCGCCCAGCGCGGCGGACATGACGACAGCGCCAAAGCTGTGGCCCATCAGGTGGATGCGCGCCGCCGGCAAGGCATCGCTGATGCGGTTGACCAGGGGATGCACGCCGTTTTCACCCACGGTCTGGGCGCGCTTCTTCATATTCCAGAAGGACAGCTGCCGCAGCGGTGCCAGCAAGCCGCCCAGCACGGAGCCGCCGAACGCGGCGCCCAGCTGTGTGGCTTCGGCGAAGGAGGCATCGGGATCGAACGGCAGGCGGTCGGCGCCGGCATCGCCTCCCACCCCCTCGCTGCCGAGCGCGAGCGCCTGGTCGAGTTGCAGGTAGGCCAGGCGCGCGGCTTCCGGCAGGCTGGCGGCATCCGCCTGGGTGCGCGCGGCCTCGAAGATGGCCGCCAGCGCGGCGCGCACTGGCGGCGTGTCGCCCAGACGCTGCGCATATACATCGACCATCGCTTGTGCGCCTGCCCCTGCGAACGGAGCAAAGCTGGCATCGCCGCCCAGTTCCTCGTCGCCCCACGGCAGGCTGGGCCAGTGCACGCCGATATGGGCAACGGCGAAATCCGGGTGTCGCACGCGCATCTCCTGCTCGTCGCCGACGCTGCGCGCGAAGGCGCCGATCCAGCGGTCGTACTGGTTGCGAGCCGCTGGCAGGTCGCCCTGCCAGCCGTGGCTCCAGAGAAAGACATCGGTGGGCGCGCTGTCCCGCCATTGCGCCAGCAGACGCTCGGACAAACGTCCGCCGACGCCGTCCGGGTCGTCATTGCGTTCGTTGCCGGCGGCGTCCAGTGCCAGCAGCGCATAGCTGGCGCTGGTACCCGCAATGGTCTGGATGGGCATGGCGTGCTCCTCTTCCGGTCAACTCAGTCGACAATGGCGTCGATAAAGGCGTCGATCAACCTGTTGATCAACGCATTCACCGCATTCACTGCATTCAACGTGCTTCACATGCGGTCGGCGATGGCGTATCGCCCTTGAAGAAATCGGCTTTCTGCCGGGCCGTAAAGCCACCGCCGGCAATGGCGCAGGCCTGCTTGCGCCATTGCTCCATATCGAGATCCCAGATCGCGGCAAGCCCGGTGCCCGCCGCATACAGCCAGCGGCCGTCGTCGCTGACGGAGAGGGCGGCCACGGGTTGCCGCGGGTCGCGATAGAGCGTTTGCGGGATCGGCAGTGGCCGGTCGGTTTCGCGGTCGAGCAGGAAGAGATTGCCATGGTCGTCCCCGGCGACGACAAACGGCGCGTCTGGCGCGGCCAGCGCGGTGATGACGCCCGCGGCGTCCTGCTTGAGGATGGTGGCCCGGGCGCGCACCGGCTGGCCCGGCGAGGCCGGGGACTTCGGCAATGCCAGGCGGTACACCTTGCCCAGATAGTTGCCGGCCACCAGCGTGTCGCCGCGCGCGCCGAAGGCAAGACTGGTGATCTGGCCGCGCGGCAGGTCTTCGAAACGCTGGACCATGACCGCCCTGGCGTCGGCGCAATCGGTCCCGGCGAGCTCGATCCGCCACAGGCCGATGCTGTCGTCCTCGGCCACGGCGAGTTCGCTGGCGCCGGGCCGGAAGGTAGCATAGGCCGCGCGCGCCAGCGGCTCGGGCAGCGGGATCCGGCAGGCGCCGGCTTCGGCGGTGGCTTCGGTGGCGGATGCAGCGGCCGCGGCAGGCGCGGCCGCGCCGGCGTCGGGCGGCAGGCGCCATAGTTCCAGGCGCCGGGCTTCGGCGGGTTCGCCCGAACGGATCGCCAGCAGGCGCGCATCGTCGCTGAGTGTCAGGCGCGCGCTGGTGCCCGCCATTACGCCAGGCAGGATCGCATTGCCGGTGCCATCGGCCGCAAGCATCCAGACCTGGCCGTTGTCATCCGCCACCACAAGGCGCCGAGCGCCACGTGCCCAGTCCAGCGCGCGCACCGGCGCGGCCGGCATGGAAACCGGCCGCCGGCTCGCTGGATTGCCGGCCTCCGCCTGCAATATGACCAGCCTGCCGCTTTCGGTCGCGGCGGCCACCGGCGGGGTGACGCCCGTCAGCGCCAGCAGTAGCGGCGGCGCGCCATCCTGCCCGCGCGAGAGGATCCGGGCCATCGGATGGCGCGGCGCGTCGAAGCGCATCTGCAGCAGCTCGCCCTGTTCGGTGGAGGCAAACAGGCGCTGGTCGCGGCCGGCCAGCGCCAGTCCGGTGATCTGGCTCGGCAGGTCCAGCAGCTCGTTGCGCGTGAACTGCATACGCTCGGGGTCGAGCCGCCAGCGGATCACGCGGCCATCCCAGCCGCCGGAGAGCAATTGCTTGTCGTCGGTGAAGACCAGCCGCGCCACGGCATCGTCGTGGCCCAGCAGCGCGCGCGGCCACAGCACGCCATCGGCGGTGCGCCACACGCTGATGCGGCCGCCGCGCGTGCCGGCCACGGCCAGGCTGCCGTCCGGACTGACGGCGATGCTGTGGTAGCCCGCGAACCAGTCGGTATTGTCCGCGGGCGCCGACAGTTCCTGTGCGGGGGTCTTCAACACAGCGGGGTCCGCCCCGGGGTCGGACGGCAGGCGCCACAGCCGGGCCTTGCCGTCGCGCGACGCGGTGGCGAGCTGCCGGCCTTGATCGAACAGCGCCACGTCGGTGATGCGCAGGGCGTGCGCGCGCCCGTTTGCCACCGGGCGCCGCCAGGTGTTGCCGCCCTTGGCGAGATCCCACACGGCGACGCGGCCGCCGTCGTAGCCCGCGGCCAGGCGCTGGCCGTCGCCGGACAGGGCCGAGACCGGTCCCCATCCGCTTGCAAGGCTGGCACCCGGCGGCTGCAGCACCGTGGCGCGCGCGGGCTGCGCGATATTCCACAACGCCACGCTGCCGTCCTGGCCGCCCGTGGCCAGCGTGCCGGCGCCGGTCAGCGCCAGCACTCGCACGCCGTCGGGATGCTGGTTGCGCAGCGCGGCCTCGTCCAGCCGCACCGTGCGGGCGCCGGGACCGAGCCCGGTGACGTCCACGATCCAGTGATTCGCCCCGAGCCTGGCGCTGACCCGATAGCCGGAGTCGGCCTGCACCTCCAGGTTTTGCTCATCCGCGCGCGCCAGGTAGGCCTCGATATGGCGGGCACGATTCATGGTGCTGACCAGCGAGCGCCGGAAATCGAAGCCCTCCGGCGGGGAGTGGCCATGCAGGCCGCGCGTGCCCTCCACGGCCGCCAGCAGCGCGGCGTCCGGCGCGGGCCGCGAGCCGAGCAGCGAGAACAGGGCGTTTTGCCGGGCGATGTCTTGCTTGGTGGCCCGCAGTTGCCAGGCCAGGACCGCAACGCCGATCAGGACCACGAACGTGATGAACGCCAGCGAATAGCCAAGGATATGCCAGCGCCGCGCGCGCTCCTGCTCCGCGCGATAGCGCTGGTAGGCCGCCAGGAAGCGGTTTTCCGCTTCGCTGTGCCGGTCCTCGGCTTCGAGCAAGGTGTCGTCGAGTTCCTCGGTGGAGCTGAGCTTGCCGAAGACGCCGGGATTCTCGCCGGACAGGGCCCAGGCGCGCGCCAGCTGTTTCCAGTGCGGCAGGTACTGGGTGCGCCATTGCGCGTTGCTGGCGCGCACCGGTTCGATCAGCCGGTCGTGCGCAAGCTCGAGCCACTGCGCGTCCTGGCGGCTTTGCGCGCGCACCAGGTGATATTGCTGCAAGAGATCGAGCTCGGCCGCCGTGGGTGCGCTGCGCGAGCCGGGATCCAGCGTTGCCTGGGCGCGCATGTTGGTGGCGGTGATCAGGCGGCTCTCGACCCAGTCGCGTACCACGCGCTGCCGTGGGCGCGTGGCGGCGGCCGTGTCGAACACCGTATTGCAGTACGAAGCCAGCGCCGCGCCGGTGTCCAGGCGCCGAACCTGCTCGAGCGTGATCGCGCCCCCGCCGGCCGCCGGCCCGTCCTGGCCGAAGCAGGCTTGCCACAGGCTCAGGCCGACCACCTGCAATTGCACCGGCTCGACAAAGCGCCCCTCGCGCAGGCTTACCTGGCCGGCCGCGTCGCGTGTGCGCACCTGGGCCAGATCCTTCACCAGCTGCCGCGCCGCGTCCTCGCGAAAATCCACGCCCGCCTCCAGCGCCGGTCCGCGCAGCGCCTCCAACGCCTGGTCGCGCGACAGCAGGTCGATCCGCATGGTGTTCATCAGGTGCGTCGGCACCAGGTCGCGATAGGCATCGAGCCACGAGAAGTATTCCTCGCGCATCGCCACGAGGGCCCATACCGGGCTGCCGCTGCGATCCAGCAGTTCGCCCAGCTGCGTGAAGAACACCTGCTTGGCGCCGGTGTCGGTGCTGTCGAGCGTGAAGATCTCCTCGAACTGGTCGAGCACGATCAGCAGCCGCCGGCTGCGGCCACCCGGATTGTGGTCTTCCAGGCGGGACAGGCAGGACAGCAGCGTATCGTCCGCGCGCGGCTTCAGTTCGGCGCGCGCAGCCCAGCAGTGCAGCACGCTGGTGACATAGCGGTTGCTGCCTGCATACGGCACGCTGACCCGCGCCGTGGGCAGCACGTCGAAGCGATCCGCCAGGCGCGGGCGCAGGCCGGCTTCGATCAGCGAGGTCTTGCCCGCGCCTGAGGGCGAATACAGCAGGACGACGCGGTCGGCGATCAGGCGGTCGCGCAGTTCCTCGATCTCGGCATCGCGGCCGAAGATGGGGTCCGTCTCGCCCAGCGGCATGGGGCCGATGTACGGGCCGTGAGCGCTGCGTGCCGTGTCCGGAGGTTCGGGATTGGCCGCCATCTCACCCCTCCAGGCGCCGCAGCAGTTCGGCGGTGAACATGCCGACGTCGCCCCAGTACAGCTTGAGCCGGGCCTTGTCCTGGAAGTAGCGCTCCAGGTAGCGGCGCGCGCTCACCGGGTCGACGATGCTGTTGGGATCGAGCTGCGCGGAAAGGTGCTGGTATTCCTGGCGCAGGTCCGCGCCCTCCAGGTTGAGGATGCTGCGGAACAGGATGCGGAATTCCCACGACTGCACGTCGAAGCCGACGAACAGCAGCGCGCTGTCGTTGAGCCGCGCCCGCACGGCCAGCGGGATGGCGTTGCGGTTCATCGACACGCTGGTGAGGTAATCGAAATACTGGTCCTCGGTCAGCACCAGCGAGCCGGGCTCGCGCAGGTCGCCGAACAGCTTGAGCACCATCGGCGCCTGCGCGGTGGGATTCGCGCGCTTGCGGCCTTCGGACAGCAGGTCGTCGCACGCTTCGGCCTGGCGGTTCCAGCGGCACAGCCGGATGCCGGGATCGGCGCCGCCCTCGCGCAGGGCATCGGCAAGCAGGTCGCTGGGATCCGTCGTCAGGTACACCGGCAACTTGAGCCGCGCCATCGCGCGGTAGGGGTTGGCGGGATCCTGCTGGCGCTGCGCGCGGCCCACGGTGCAAACCACCTCGCCAAGCTGCGCGATGATGTCTTCGTTGCGCAGCGCCGACAGTGCGGGTGGCAGGATGTCGCGGTATTGCTGGCTCAGGTGCTGGTATGCGAACTTGAAGAAAAGCCGCCGCGGGAACACCCCTTGCTGGGACACGGCCAGGTACTGCGCCACCTGCGGCAGCTCATCGCGTTCGTGCGCCGCCATCGGGAAGTGATAGGCCTCGGCCCACATCTGCGCCAGTTGCAGGCGCGAGCCGAAGACCGTCTCGCTCATGGCCGGTCCGAGGATCGGCGTGGTCTCGCCATGCTGGATGTTCTCGATGACGGCGTGCCAGGCATCGGCGCCATCGCCTTCGTCGGGTCCGAAGCCCGGCGGATAAAAGATGCGGCCGCTGTCGAGCCGCGTGAACACCGCCGGCATCCACCAGTCGGGCTGCTGGCTGACCGCCGCGCGCGCGATGCCCGCGGCGCGGTCCACCTCGCCGTGGTCGCGCAGTTCGGTAAAGAACACCGGCATGAAGGCGTCCATGGTGGCCACGCTCACATTGCCCTGCATGGCGAGGACTGCCGGCACGCCGGCCTGCGCCAGCAGCGGGCCGAGCGCCATCAGCGTGCTGCCGCCGCGCGCCGCGCCCGCGCCCGCGCTCTGGCAGGAACACAGCACCACCAGGCTGGGCGGGCGCTCCAGCGTGCCGATGCGGTCCACCAGCACGCTGCCGGCCACCAGGTCGCGCGTGCCGTCGGTGCGTTCGAGCCACAACATGGGCGTGTCGTCCACCAGCGCGCCGTGGCACACGATATAGAGCACGTCCACGCCGTCGCGCAAGGCGGCGAGGATTCGCTCCACGGTGGCGTGTCCCGGCTCGGCCAGCGTGGTCACCGGGACCGGGGCGAGCGCGGCAGCCGCGCGCGCGGCTTCCCCGGCGGCATCGATCGCCGCCATCTCCGGGCCGAGCCCGCTTGGGTTTGCCACCACCACCAGCGCTGTCACATCGCTCTTTGCGCGCAGCTTGGGCAGGCGCATCTCGCGCGCGAACAGGTAGCGCGAAAAAAAGCAGTGTTGCCCGATAAAGAGGGGATGCTCGCCGGCGGGGTCGAACAAGGTCTCCCATGGCAGCGCGTGCAGTTCGCGCGCATCGATGCTGATGCGCAGGCGCACGCGCAGGTCCAGGCGGCGCTCCTGCGCCGCGGTCTGCGCGGCGACAAAGGCATCGCGCACGGCCGGCGCCGCGAACAGGCTGGCCGCCAGCGCGCGCCCGCACACCCGCGGGTCCGCATCGCGCAGGGCCGGGTCATCCGGCGACAGCGCCAGTGGCACGCGCGGCGTAATGGCGTCCCCTTCAGGCACCCGATGACGTGCTTCCACCTCGTACCTGCCGCCGCCATCGTTGTCGATGACGATTTCCAGCTCGGAGTAGTTGCGTGGCATAGGCCGTCTCGCGGAGTCCGTGACGCGGGGCCGGAATGCGTTGCCGGCGACGGGTGTCCCGATGGAGGCGCGCCCGTCCAAGAACTACTGAATATGATATTTGCGAAAAATGCAATTTGCGTCGCTGCCGCACGGATCTGGAACGATACCTGCGGTGATGCAAGCTGCATCCGGCGCCGCCCGCCAGGGCGAAACACCGCCATGGCGCAACTGTTGGCCGGAACGCCACATGTCGCATTTCTGTTGCCGGCAAGCCAACATCGCATCTCGCCGCACGAGCCGGCGTCGGACACCGAATGGGCCGCTTCAGCCGCATTGCGCGGGTTTGTCCGGGAAGCGGAGAATCAGTGTGTCCCATGCGTGGCGCAGACAGCCCGCGCGCGCGAATGGCACGCTCCATGCTCACCTGACATCAAGCCTCGTAACAGGCCCGATACGGATCCCCCGATCCGACACGTCAACTTCCCGACCTGTTTTACCGACTATTGACTATTAGGAGACTGTGATGAACACGCTAGACATTAAAGACCTGCCGGTGTCCGAAGCGCTGGACGAGAAAGCGATGGCGGAACTGCGCGGCGGCATTGGAAGAACGCCCGTCCAGATCCTTGCATGGGAATTGTCGGGCAAGCCGGCCACTTGGCAAGGCATGATCCTCGGCGACGATGGCCGCCTGCATCCCGGACCGGTCTGAGCCATGACGTCGACCCCAGTGGGAGACGCCGAGCCGGGCGCGGGCCCCCCCCCCCCCCCCCCCCCCCCCCCCNCCCGCCTGCCCGATCGCGCTGTCCGCCGGGCAGCGCATGCTGGCGCTTGTGGACGCTTGCCGGTGCGAGGCGCGCCAGCTTGCCTGGTGGCCGCAGCCGCGTACGCGGATCGTCAGGCAATGGCGGCTCGCGCCAACAGGCAGGCCTTGAACGCGAGCCCGATGCGGCTGACGTGGCGCGGCGCTGTGCCACGTCAGCCGCATTCGAGCCGCACACACGACGGTGCTGCCGCCGGCAGCTTGAGCGGTTTTGCGAAATGCAATGCAAGGATGAGGGCGATGGATTCCTGCTATCCGGCCGCTGGAGCCACTGCTTTCCAGCGTTGGGCAGCCTGTTTCAGCACTTCACCAAATAGCCTCGCCTCGGGCGGGGCGACGATATTGCTGGTCGCCATGACAATGTCCAGCGGCTCGATATCCACCAATCCATCGTCGCGGTCAAGAATCCGCAGGTGCTCACGGGCGGCCTGCGAGGGTACTGCCGCTACCACCATGCCTGCGTTCACCCCTGCCAGGATGCCGGGTACGGATGTACTCTCATATACGCAGCTATAGTCGGCTTCGGCATTCTCCAACGCGGCCAGGATATGGGCGCGGACCGTGCTCCCAAGCTCGTACAGCCCAATGGGTATTGGATTCTGCTGCCAGATGTGAGGCCCGTCCGGGTGCGCAACCCAGCGTAGCTCCTGGGTGAACAAGGGGTCTCCATCCATGTGGGCCCCTCGCACGCCAATGGCAAGGTCCACCTGGCCGCTCTGCAGCTTTCCGCTCAGGTGCGTGGTCGACGCGCAAACCAGCTCAATGAGGACGGTCGGGTGGGTAGCATGAAAGTTCCGGATTGCAATGGGAAGCAGTTCGTTCGCATAGAACTCGGGAACCCCGACTCGCAAACGGTGCTTTGCGCTGCCGCGAATCGCCACCCAGGCTTCTTCCTCCAGCGCAACCACACGCATCGCGTACGCGTAAAGCGCTTCGCCGGAAGCGGTCAGCTTTAGCTGTCTATTCTCCCGACAGAACAACTTGGCCTCGGCCATTTGCTCCAGTTGGCGCATCTGCATGCTCACAGCAGCTTGCGTCTTGTGACAAGCCCGCGCTGCAAGCGTAAAACTCTGACGGTCTGCGGCTGCCAGAAAAACCCGAAGTTGCTCGATGCTAGGTCTGCGGCCCATAAGCGAAGTTTGTCCACCCCATCAATTTTTCTTGCTTTATTCGTCGGCGCAGTCTACGCCATACTGGTGGCGCGCCGGGATGACCTACGTCAAAAAAGGATCGTCTTTACGATAGCGGTGTAAATCGAAGTGTGTAGAGAACATGCAAATCGACCCAAGAGTCGGCTGCATAGGGCCAGAGGCTGCTGAATTAGTTGCGGGGTTATGCCACCCCTGGTCCGTTCATGACTCGCTCATACCCGGCGCATCCGTTAAAAAAAATAGGCCTCAATTGTCGGGGCTTTCGGGTGCAGGCGTCGTCCTCACGGCGACGCGGGCTTTACGGGGGGGGCAACAGGATGGTCGATTTGTATGGCGATGCGGTGGAGCGAATCGAGTCAACATGGGGTGTGGACAATTTGTCCTTGTACGCATTCGCGATGGAGCAAGTGGCCGATTCCATCGTCATTACGGACTCGATGGGAAAAATCACCTACGTCAACAAGGCGTTCGAAGCCCAGACGGGTTATGACCGTTCGATGGCGCTTGGCAACACGCCTGGCATAGTGAAGTCGGGGAAGATGGCGGAGGCATTCTACGAGAGACTATGGGCGATTCTAGGCGCGGGTGAGACATTCAAAGGGATTTTTGTAAACAGAAGAATAGATGGCGTGCTCTTCTCCGAGGAGAAGGTCATCACGCCGCTTCGCGATCTGAACGGCGCGATTACCCACTTCATCTCGGCGGGAAGGGACGTCACCTCGCGCCTGGAATCCGAGCGCAGACTGCGAGAGTTGGCGTGCTTCGACGATTTGACGAAGCTATACAACAGGGCTTCTTTCTTCGAGCAGCTTGACGTACTGATCTCAGCCAGCAGCGAACGCTGCAACGGGGTCACGCTCCTGCTGATCGACCTTGACCGCTTCAAAGGCATCAATGACGCGTTGGGGCATGACATCGGGGACCAGGTCCTGATCAAGGTGGCGGAGCGCCTGGTCGATGCCACCCGGCTCGGCGATATCGTGGCGAGGCTCGGGGGCGATGAATTCACGGTGGCTCTTGCCGGCCCGCTGACGGATACCGACAGGGAGTCGATTCTCCAGCGCATTTGCGCCACGGTCGAGGTTCCGATCGTGGTATCCGGAACGCCGCTCTATGTAGGCGCCAGCATTGGCGTAAGCCGGTTTCCCGACGACGGCGGCGATAGCAAGGCGCTCTTCAAGCAGGCCGACATTTCGCTGTATGAGGCCAAGCGTGAAGGACGCGGCAGGGCGAAGCACTACTCCCCTGCGCTAAGAAAGAATGCCGAGCGATATCACCAGATCTACCAGGCGATGCGGCATGCCTTTGGCGCCAGGGAACTGTGGGTTGCCTACCAGCCAGTCTTTGACCTGAAGACCAGGAAGGTAGTCGGGGTGGAAGCCCTCGTCAGGTGGAATTCCCAGACCCTGGGTACGATCATGCCCGCCGAGTTTCTCCCGGTGGTCTGCGACCTGGGGCTCGGCCACAAGCTCACGGATTTCGTTCTCGAGAAAGCATCCTCCGATATCGCTCGCGCCAACGCGGAACTTGGCGTGTCCCTGACCGTGGCGGTAAATGTCCCGGCCGAAGAACTGCATGCTCCCGGATTTGCGGCCAAGGTTGAAGCGGCGCTGCGCAGGAGCGCACTTGCGCCGACCTCGCTGAAGGTCGAGATTACAGAGAGTGCGCTCATCCCACAGGGGGAGTCTTCCACCTCCGCGCTGGAGGCGCTCGCGAACGCCGGCGTCGAGATCGTGATCGATGACTTCGGAACGGGGTACTCGAATCTCGGCTACCTAAGTACCCTTCCCGTAAGCTCACTGAAGATCGCGCGCTCATTCATTGAGAAAAGCGGACGAAGCGAGAATTCAAAAAAGATAATCCGGGCAATCATGATGCTCGCCTCGAATTTCGGCGTTGGCGTGATAGCAGAGGGTGTCGAAACTTCAAGTGAACTGGAGTTCCTGGAGGAAGAAGGCTGTCGTCTTATACAAGGATTCCTGATTGCTCGTCCTATGCCGATAGGAGATCTGATTAACTATATGAATTCGTATAGCAAGGAAGCAGACTGGACGAGAGGCGGAACTGAAAAACAGAAATAAGATGTGTCAAAAAACATGATCTTATTTATGCGTATTTTATATGCAACTGGATACTTGTCGGGGAAACGGAATGCGCGGGAATTTTCCAGTCAAAAATGAAGAGTACGTGCTGCCGGATGGTGAGGTCATCATTACGCGCACGGATAATTTCAGCCGCATTACCTATGCTAACGAAGCGTTTGTCAGGAGCAGCGGATTCTCCAGGGCTGAAATCATCGGCGAGCCGCAGAACATTGTCCGCCATCCGGACATGCCGGCAAAGGCGTTCGAAGATATGTGGGCAACGCTGCAGGATGACCGTCCGTGGACAGGGGTCGTCAAGAACCGGCGCAGGGACGGCGGGTTCTATTGGGTGGTCGCGAATGTCACACCCGTCTTCAAATCGGGGCAGAAGGTTGGCTATATGTCAGTGCGGACCAAACCTTCCAGGGAGCAAGTGGCAACCGCAACCGAGCTCTACCGGCGGATTCGGGAGGGGGAGGACAAGTATTTCCGGTTGCATCATGGTGAAGTCAGGCGCGTAGGACTTGCGGGCCTCTCGAGCCGGATTCTGGGACTGCCTGTCGGCATCCGCCTGTGGGCCGTCATGCTTGTGCTCGTAGGCATTCTGTTGGCACAAGCCATCGGCGTCAGCCTCCTGAAAGCGGAGGCTGGCATCTTCGTGGAAGGGATATGGATGCTCACCGCATCCGGCGTGGTGATTGGCCTCGGGGCGGCGTTCTATCTTTCGCGGCAGGTGCTGGAGCCACTCAAGAGGCTGAATGAGACGGCCTTTGCCGTTTCTTCGGGGCAGGTACAGGCCCGGTTCCCGGAGCGCGGCGACGTTCAGGCAAAGATGCTGGGACGCGTATTGAACCAGATGAACGCCAAGCTGGTAGGCGTCTTGCTGGACGCGAGGGTGGCCGTCGATACCATCCGAGTGGCGGCGGCAAACCAGGAGCGCGGCAATGCGGACCTCTCCCGGCGCAATGAAGAAACGGCGAGTTCAATCGAAGAAACGACGGGAAGCCTGTCCCAGATCACTGAAACGGCGCGGCAGAACGCACTGGGCGCGGAACACGTTAACGAGGCGGCACAGGCGGCTTCCAGCGCGGCGATGTCTGCGGCAAGCGATGTTCGCAAGCTGGCGAACCTCATGGGCGACCTGGACCGTCAGTCCAGGAAGATCGCTGAAATCACGTCGATGATTGACGGCATTGCGTTTCAAACAAACATTCTTGCACTGAACGCCGCTGTCGAAGCCGCCAGGGCTGGCGAAAGCGGCAGGAGTTTCTCTGTCGTGGCTACCGAGGTTCGAGGCTTGTCAACCAAGACGGCAAGCGCAGCCAAGGAGATCAAGCTGCTGATCGACGATTCAAATCAAGCCATATCCAAGGCCGGGGCAGTGGCCGTATGCGCAGGCGGGGCGATGGCGGGCGTCGAAGAAAAGGTGAGGGCGCTGATGGAGTCTGTGTCGGTCATCGCCAGCGCCAGCAGGGAGCAGAGCCAGGAGATCGGGCATATCGATCTGGCGGTGGGGCAAGTGGCGCAGCTGACGCAACGGAATGCGGGTCTCGTCGAGCAGGCCGCGGAGTCGGCATCCAGGTTGGGTCAGCAGGCGCAGCATCTGGAGGACTGCGTCAATGTATTCATGCTGACAGAATGAGCAGCCGCGCAGGGATCGGGCGCTGAGCGTTTCAGGCCCGGGACATTAGCCCGCATTCGCAAACGCCCGCAACTGCTCGATATCCAGGATCTCGATCGCGCCTCGCGTGCGGTGCAACACGCCTCGCAGTTCGAGATCCTTGAGGATCTGGTTCACCGTCTGCCGGGAGACGGAGAGCATCAGCCCGAGTTCCTCCTGCTGCACGTGGATGACCCGCTTGCTGCGGCCATGCCGCTCGCCGTAGCCCCCGGCTATGGCCAGGAGCCGTTGGGCCAGCCTGACCGGCGCCGGCAGCAATGCCGACGCTTCGATGGCGTTTAGCGTCAGCCGCAGCTTTTGCGTGAGCAGGAGCCCGAACGCTCTCCAGTGCGATGGGTTTTGCGCAAGAAAGTGAAGCAGATCCGACTGGGGCGTGTGCAGCAGCATCGCATCGCTTTGCACCCAGGCATCGTGGGTGCGCGGCAAGCCGTCGAACAGCGAAATTTCCCCGAACCATTGCGGCGCCTCGGCAAAGGCAAGCAGCGCCTCCTTGCCCTGCTCGGAGGTCCTTGTCATCCGGACCGCGCCATCCACCACGAAGTAGAGGCCGTCCGGCGCATCGCCGCGGCGGAACAGGGGTTCGCCGGCGGCCAGGGCCCTGACCCTTGAATGCTCGGCGATCCACCCTTGAAGCCCGGCAGTCAGGCCTGCAAACCAGGCACTGGATTTCAGGGCGGCCAGGCGGTCTTCGGTGGTAAATGGCTTTGACACAGCGATATTCTTGGCTTTATGTCAGGAAGACGACATTGTATTCGGCCATTCCCGGCAAAGATCTTCACTTGTCGTGACGACCCCTAGATGAAAACCCTCGTAAACGCGAGGGTGCAACCATGAAAACCGCAACGTCAGCGGCTGGCGGCGTCGCGGTCCCGGCAATGACGTCATCAACAGGAACGAGGCAATGGCCACCCAGACCGCCCCCGATCTCTACAAGCGTGATTTACCCGCCGCATTTCGCGCGATCCGCAAGCTGCTCGCGAACGGCGACGACACGACGCAGGTGTTCCTCATCATGCGCGCGCTCAACGGGCCCGCCGCGGCGAAGAATTTCGACCGGCTCATGAAGACGCCGCAGGGGCGCAAGCTGGCCTATCGGCGCGTCGAGCTGGCGGAGCGGTTCTCCGATCCGGCGTTTATCGCGAGCTTCGCGCCGGGCACGCTCGGCGCGGCGTACCGCGCGTTTCTCGAGGAAACGGGATACAGCGCCGCCGGCCTCGCCGAAGTCTCGAACATCAACCGGGAGCCGCTCATCGAGAGTCCCTACGCCTGGAGCGCCAGGCGAACCCGCGACGTCCACGACATCTGGCATGCACTGACCGGCTACAAGGCCGACGAGAACCTGGGCGAGGCGGCGCTGGTGGCGTTCAGCTACGCGCAGACCGGCGGCCTTGGCTGGGCGTTCATTGCGGCAGCCGCCGCGCTGAAGAGCCTGCGCAAGACCGGCACCACCGCCTATGCGCGTGCCGTGATCGAGGGGTATCGCAACGGCCGCAAGGCAAAGTGGCTGCTCGGCGAGGACTATGAGGCGCTCCTGCATGAGCCGCTCGACGCAGCGCGCGCACGGCTCGGCATCGCCGAGCCCGTTGCGTACCTGGATTGTCCCGAGAAGCAATGGGCCTGACCGGGCCGGTGGGACTGGCCAATGGCCGCGCCATGCCGGGCGGCCAGCCTCAGATGGTCCCGAACAGCGCGCGCGGCCGGTCCCGCAGCGTCTGTGCCACGATCCGCAATGCACTCACCAGCTGATCGCGCGAGGCGGCGCAGGCAAGGTTGATCCGCACGCCGTGCTCGCTGGTCGAGCGGTCCACGGCGAATGCCGAGGCCGGCATGGTGTTGGCGCCGCGCGCCAGCGCATTCGCCGCGAAGTCGTCCGAGCGCCACGGCGCCGGCACGCGCAGCCAGACGAACATGCAGGCCGGATCGCTCTTCAGATGCTCCCTGGGCAACAGTTCGCGCGCAAGTTCCTGCCGCACCGCCAGCTCCGCGCGCTGGGCATCGAGAATGCACTGCGCCGTGCCGTCCTCGATCCAGCGCGTGGCGATCAGCATCGATAGCGGCGCGGGCATCCACGCCGTGGTGCGCACCGCTTCGGCCGCCAGCGCGGCGCCGTTGGGCGGCGTCAGCACACAGCCCACCCGCAGTCTCGGCGCGAGGACCTTCGATGTCGACGTGACATGGAAGGTCAGCTCCGGACACAGGCTGGCAATCGTGGGCAGGCGCGTGCGCAACAGCGGGCCGTAGATCGTCCTCGATGATGGCGATGTGGTGCCGGCGCGCGATGTCGACCAGCGCCGCGCGCCGCGCCAGGCTCATCGTCACTACCGTCGGGTTCTGCAGGTCGGGCGCGGTGAAGATGGCCTTGACGCGCAGGCGCCGGCTCGCATCCTCAAGTTGCTCGGGCAACAGGCCTTCGTCGTCGCTGGGAATGCCGACGAGTTCAAACTGGAACACCCGTGCGAGCGCCTTCGGCCCGTATCAGCCCGTAGTAGGTGAGCTGATCAAGCCGCCCTATACGCTGTTCGAGGTCCGGCAGGGGCAGTGGAAGAGCGTCAGGACGCTGGGCGGCGAGGGCGGGAACTGACCGCGCCTGGTGCCGGACCGGCGGCAGGAAGAGAGTCCCGATAGCGTCAAGGTGGGATGGCACCGGCAAATTCGCTCATTTGATTTGCTTGACATATAGTACGTGTGCCGTATTATGTGAGGGAGGCGGCGTGCCATGAATATCCGGGCAGCACCGCTTCTTGCCAACTCAAATTCGCAAAAGGAGCCAGACATGGCTATCGAGATTCTCGAGCTTCATCATCACGCGGTCCGCATGCCTTTGGACAAGGTCGACGCCATGGGCGCCTTCTATGGCGGCGTGCTGGGCCTGGACACGGACACCGGGCGCTGGAATATTCCTGGCGTTCCAGGCTATTTTCTCGACATGGGCAATGATTGCCAGATCCACCTGCTGGGCAGCGACGGCGTGTCGCCCTACGCCCAGGGCCCCGGGCGCGATCCGGTCGGCAACCACGTGGCGCTGGCCGTGCGCGATATCGTCGCCACCGAGGCAGAACTGCTGCGCATGGGCGTGGACTTCTGGAAGCAGGAAAACGTTGCGGCGCCCGAGTTGAAGCAACTGTTCCTGCACGACCCGGCCGGCAACATGATCGAACTGCACCAGATCGGCCGGTGCCGCTGCAAGCGCAGCGACCGCGTATTCGCCGGGCAGAAAGCGGCAGCCGGCGCCACGCCGACGGTGCGATCCTGAACCCCGCCGGCCTCTCCACCCTGCATCGCCAATCGCTGAAGCCCCATGTACATAGATCTGCAAGCGCTCGACGGCGCCGCGCGGCATAAGGTCCTGTCGACCGTCGTCGTGCCCCGGCCCATCGCCTGGATTTCCTCGATGGACGAGCATGGCGCGGTCAATGTTGCGCCGTTCTCCTTCTTCAACCTGTTGTCGGCGGACCCGCCTCTGTTCTGCGTGGGGATCGGCGCGCGCGATGCCATGCCGAAGGACACGGCCCGCAATATCCGCACGCGCGGCGAGTTCACCGTGAACATGGTGTCGGCCGCGCTGGCCCGGCGCATGAACGTCACGGCCATCGAGTTTCCCGCCGGCGTGAACGAAGCGCAGGAGGCGGGCCTGGTGCTGGCGCCGGGCGTCGAAGTGGCGACCCCGCGCATCGCGCAGAGTCCGGCATCCTTCGAGTGCCGCGTGCGGCAATTGCTCGATGTCGAAGGGCTGCGCACCCTGGTGGTGGCCGATATCGTGGCGATGCACGTGATGGACGAAGCCGTGCTCGACCCCGGCCAGCTCTACCTGGACACGCCCCGCATGGACCTGGTGGGCCGGCTGCACAACCCCGGCTGGTATTGCCGTACCGGCCCGGCCTTCCAGATGCCCCAACTGAGCCTGCAGCAGTGGGATGGGCTCAAGCAGGGCGGGCAGGCCGAGCCCTATCTTGTCGGCGGGGCCTAGCGCCCGGCCGTATTTTCCGTATTGAGAGTCTGGAGTCAATCATGAAGTGGCATTTTAATGTCTGTGTTTTCGCCTGCGCGACGCTTGGCGCGCCGGGCCCGTTCCTCAACACGATCAGCGCCGCGCATGCGGTGGACTTGACCGGCATGAGCGCTTGCGTTGCTGCGCAGGGCACGTCCCATCGGGCGATCGATCGCCGCGACCCGTTCACCGGTGGGGCAAGGGCGCCAGCCGGTGCCCGCAATGCCTGCGCAGACGGGCATGTGGGGGACCAGCGCGACCCGTTCGTGCAGGGCGCGTAGGTCATCGGGGTGAACCGGGGGGATCGCTGTCTGGGCTGCATGCGAAGTCTGATACGATCGGCAAACCATACGCCAGCCGTACCAGCAGCCGCAGCCCGCTGCGCGATGCGCGGCCACCATCGTACCCAATGACCACGAAGACCGAACCTACGCCCCCCTCCGAGGCCGACCAGGCCATCGCCCCGCACCTGAAGCTGCTTGCCGCCACGGCGGAGCGCGGAACCAGTCGAAAGAAAGCAGGCGCAGGCCTGATGCTGCTCTGGCTAAGCGATGACGTCATGGGCGTGGTCAACGCCGGCATGCGCGAGCATGGCATCACCGAGAACAAGCTGCACGTGCTGATCCTGTTCTCGCTGGCCGAACGCGGCCTGCTCGATATCGGCCCGCTGACGCCCTCGGCGATTGCCGACTACGTAGGCGTGACCCGTTCGTCGGCAACCGGCCTGCTGGACTGGCTGGAGACGCGCGAGTTGCTGGCGCGCGAGCACCGCAAGGATGACAGGCGCAGCCTGGAACTGGTGCTGACGGAGAACGGGCGGACGCTTCTCGATCAGGCGTTGCCTTCCTTCTGGCGGGCCTGCGCGCACCTTACGCGCGAACTGAGCGATGAGGACTGCCAGGCGCTGCAGACGATATTGGGGAAGGTCTGGCGGGGGATCAAGTAGGCCGGGGGTAGGAGATTACTGTCGTGGTGCGGCCATTCTGGATGCCAATCCCGGCGGCCGCCCAGGCTTGCCACCAAGAGCCGCCAGCCGATAAAAGGCGCCATCGCCGTTGTTTTTGTATGCAAAAGTAGAATACAATCTGGCGCAGTGAAGAGCGCGGCGCGGGCATCGGCCCAAGCTGATCATGGGTTCGGAGGACAATATGACATTTTGTGAAGCAGGCCTGGCGTCACCACATGTACCGGCTCTCGAGCCGATCGAGAACTACCTGAAAGCCCATATCACCGGCAAGGCCGAATATATGCGCCTGGCTTTCCATCCGGACGCGAGGATTGTCTCGTTTCGCGACGGCGTGCTGCACTCCCTGAGCGTCGATGAATTCTCCGCTCGCTTTCCGGGCCAACCCGCACCTGATGAAGCTCAGCGCAAACGCTTCATTACGCATTTCGACGTCGTCGGCAATGCCGGCAGCGCCAAGGTTGTACTGCAATATCCGGAAGTGACATTCACGGACTACATGACGCTGCTGGAGATCGACGGCGTGTGGAAGATTTCCAACAAGACGTTCAGCGCAGCGCCGCAAGAAAAAACCAGATGAGCGGAGGCGGGTCCGGCTTGTGACCTTCCGCAGGCAGAACCCGGATGCTAGCTTGTCCACCGACGCGTGCATCTGAGCCTTGTCACCGGAGCACCGGCTGCACCGCACCGGCGCGACGCGGGAAGTCGCCGATAAACGGTATATACTGTTTATCCTGTTCTTCTTTCAAATCTGCCGTGAACTCACCGATCATCAAGCCGCCCACGAAAAAAGTATTTCATTTTCCAAAGAGCGCGAACGTGGCCGCTAGAGCCGCGCCCGCAACCAAGGGCAAAGCGCCGCGAGGCTCGGATAGCAAGAAGTCAGTGACGAGGGCCGACAAGAGCAAGGCGCCAAAGGTGGAAGCTCGCGCCGGCTCGGCCGCGCCGAAAAAGGCGCCGGGTGCCAGGAAGGAAAAGGTGCTGCGTGACAGCTTCACGATGCCAAAGTCCGACTACGCAAGAATCGATGAACTCAAGCAGCGATGCCTCGATGCGGGTGTGCACATCAAGAAGAGCGAGCTTCTGCGAGCAGGCTTGCTGCTTCTTGCCGCGACGTCGCCAAAGCAATTGCTGGCTGCGGTCTCGAAAGTCGAAGCCGTCAAGACCGGGCGTCCACCGAAGGCCTAAGCGCTTGTAGCGTGCCCGCGTGGCTCGCCGCGGTTGGCCGGCCTCGCATGTGTCCTGGCGTCAAGGGCTGGACGTTCAATATGTCTCTGCCTACCCAACCCATTCTGGTGCGGCGTTTCCGCTCGTATCGCTCATCGCCCGGCCGTGCTCAGTTCTCATTGACGGCCGCGACGAGCGCGGAGGAGCGCAGGACGCCGCCCACATGTCCCAGTCCCATTCCGATGGCGTACAACGAGCACGCCAGTGTCAGCAGCAGCAGGGCGCCGACCATCGATACGGTCATCGCTTGCGTTGCCGTCACCGACAGGAAGGACGCGCTGCGCCAGCTAGCGGCGGCAAGGCGGTGCGACGCACGGCCGATCCGCTTGCCGGCGGCAATGAGGAAAGTGCGTTGCATCATCGATGGCTCTGGCTTATCAGTGGATGGTCCATGCTGGGAGGCAATCCGTCCTTGCGACGCGCGCAGTCAGATTGACCTCATGCGAAACGGACGCTTCAGTGCGCGGCCGCGGCAGCCTCCGATACCTGGCCCTTGACCGGCTTGGTGAGCCAGATCAGCGGCACGATCATGATGAAGATCACACCCGAGATCCAGAAGATGTCGTTCAGGCCCAGCATGATGGCTTGCGTGTTCAGGCTACGCTCGAAGTACGCGACGGCCTGGCCCGGCGTGAAGCCCAGTGTCGACTGGATCGACTGGAGGGCGGCACCGTACAGCGGGTTGTTCGGACCGGCTTGCTCGGCCAGTTGGGCGTGGTGCAGCACGGCGCGGTTGTTCCAGCCGGTCGTGGCCAGCGACGTACCTGCCGCCCCGCAGAAGACGCGGGCGAAGTTGGACAGGCCGGCGGCGGCGGGAATCTTCTCTGGCGGCTGGCCCGAGAGGATGATCGCGGTCAGCGGCACGAAGAAGAGCGCGGTCGGAATGCCTTGCAGCAGGGTGGGCAGCACCAGGGTGAAGGTATCCACGCCGGTGGTGTAGTGGGAACGCATGAAAAAGACAGCCGCGAAGCCGACGAAGGAGAGCGTGGCAAGCACGCGCAATTCCGCCTTGGGCATCAGCTTGCCCAGCACAGGCGTGAGCAGCACGGCGAAGATCCCCAGCGGCGCGGTCGCCAGGCCGGCGTTGACGGCCGGGTAGGCCAGGTACTGTTGCATCCATTGCGGCAACACGACCAGGTTGGCAAAGAAGACCGCGAAGGCAACCGAGATGGCGACGGTGCCGGCCAGGAAGTTGCGGCCCTTGAACAGGCGCAGGTCGATGATCGGATTCTCTTCGGTCAACTCCCAGATCACGAAGAAGAGGAAGCTGAGCAGAGCCACCACGGCCAGGACGATGATGACCGGGGAGCTGAACCAGTCCAGGTCCTTGCCTTTGTCGAGCATGATCTGCAACGAGGCGACCCAGGCAATCAGCGAGGCCAGGCCCACCAGGTCGATCGGCAGCTTGCGGGCCGGCGTCTCGCGGTCGCGGTAGATGGCCCACGTAACGGCCGCGGCAAACAGGCCGACCGGCACGTTGATGTAGAAGATCCAGGACCACGAGTAGCTGTCGGTCATCCAGCCGCCCAGCGCGGGGCCGGCGATCGGGCCCACGGTGGCGGTCATGGCCCACAGCGCCAGCGCCATGGCGCTCTTCTCCTTGGGATACGAGCCCAGCAGGATGGATTGCGACAACGGGATCAGCGGTCCCGCCACCGCGCCTTGCAGGATCCGCGCGGCGAGCAGCACGGTCAGGTTGGGGGCAATGCCACACAGCCAGGACGACAGCACGAACAGGAGGATCGCGGTGACGAACAGGCGGATCTGACCCACGCGCTGGGTCAGCCAACCCGTCAACGGAATCGCGACGGCGTTGGCCGCGGCGAACAATGTGATCACCCAGGTGCCTTCGTCGATCGACACACCGAGGTTGCCGGAGATGGTCGGGATCGCGACGTTGGCGATCGACGAGTCCAGCACGTTCATGAAGGTGGCCAGGGCCACGGCGAAGCTTCCCAGCACGAGCTTGCCGCCGGTGAGCGGGGCGGGTGCGGTCTGGGTCTGGGCTGGGGATTGCATGGGGGCGTTCCGAAAGAGATTCGCTCTGGGGTGGCCGCCGCACAATCTGCGGCGGCGGTCCGGCTAGTAATCTGATATGTCAGATAAAAGGACGAGAGAGGACTGGTGCATTGCGGCGCTCAGGCCCCGGCCGCTTGCATGAGCGGCTGAGGCTTCGCGCCTTGCGCCGTACGCTGCGCCGGCAGCTTCGCCATGTCCGTACCGGACTTGCCGTTGCTGTTCTGTGCAATGATCCGCGTGATCTCGCGATCGGCCTCTTCGCCATAGCGCTGGAACACATCGGTGCGATAGGTCGTGCGATACGGCGTTTCGCCGCCGGTGGCGAGCTGCGAGCCGGTTGCCGTGTGCGTTGCTACGTCGACCTGCATCGACAAGCCGATCTGCAGCGGGTGCGCGCGCAGTTCCGCCGGATCGAGCAGGATACGCACGGGCAGGCGCTGCACGACCTTGATCCAGTTGCCGGTGGCGTTCTGCGCGGGCAGCGCGGAGAAGGCGCTGCCGGTGCCGGCCGAGAAGCCCACCACCTTGCCGTGGTAGGACACGCTGCCGCCGTACAGGTCGGCATGCAGTTCGACCGGCTGGCCCATGCGGATGTGCTTGAGCTGGACTTCCTTGAAATTGGCGTCCACCCAAACGCCGTCGAGCGGCACGATCGCCATTAGCGGCGTGCCGGGGGCAACGCGTTGGCCTACCTGCACCGAACGCCGCGCCACGTATCCCGTGACCGGGGCGGGAAGTGTGTTGCGGGCATTGGCCAGATACGCGTCACGCACCTTGGCCGCGGAGGCGAGCACGCTGGGGTGGTCGGCAACGGACGCCTGGTCCGTCAACGCATGGTTCGAGGCCAGTTGCTGACGAGCGCTATCGAGCGCGGCTTCGGCAGCCTTGACCGCATCGCGGGCGTGCGCCACGTCTTCGGCGGCTACGGCGCCGGCTTCGCCAACCTCGGTACGGCGGCGCAGGTCGTCCCTGGCGCGGGCGAGGTCCGCCTGGCGTTGCCGCACCGTGGCGTCGAGCACGTTGTTGTTGACATAAAGGGCGCTGACCTGGCGTACGGTCTGGCCCAGCGCGGCCTCGGCGCTGGCGAGCGCAACCCTGGCATCGGCGGCGTCGAGGGATACCACCGGCTCGCCGGCCTTCACGATCTGCGTATCGTCGGCATTGACCGCGATCACCGTGCCGATGACTTGCGGCGTGAGCTGGACCAGGTTGCCGTTGACATAGGCGTCATCGGTTTCCTCGTGAAAGCGCGCCACGCTGTAGTAGTAGGCGCCGTAGCCGGCCACGGCGAGCGCGCTGGCCAGGCCGAGCAAGGCAAGCAGCCGCTTGCGGGTGTTTTGCGTGGAGGACTTGGCGGGTCGGGCTTCGGCGGTAGCCTGGTCGGTCTTGGTCGTTTCGTTCATGGTGTCACCTGTTCGAGTTCGCGTTCGAGCTCGTGTTCGTTTTGGTTGAGCGCGGAGTTAGCGGGACTGTGCCGCCTGTCTGGACGAGTCAGAGGCATCCGTGTAGCCGCCACCCAGCGCCGCGGCGAGGGCAATCTGCCGGTCGCGGCGATTCATGCGCAGGTTGGCTACCGCCTGGCTGCTGGAGAGTGCGTTGGTCTGCGCGTTCAGAACGGTGAGCTGGTTGGTCAGGCCTGCCTTGTACTGCGCCAGAGCCAGGGTCAGCGCGCGCTGCGCGGCGGTGTCGCTGCGGATCGCGCTGTCGATCTGCGTGTCGATGGCGCGAATATCGGAGAGCTGGGTCGCAACATCGGTCAGGGCGTTCACCAGGGTCTCGTTGTAGTTCGCGACGGCAAAGTCGAATTCGGCGTAGCGGCCCTTGAGCTGCGCGCGCAGCGCGCCGCCATCGAAGATCGGCAGGTGAATCGCGGGACCGGCCGAGGCCGTGCGGCTGGCGGCGCGCAGGAAGCGGCCCCAGCCAAAGGCGTCGAGGCCGATCGCGGCGGACAGGTTGATGTCCGGATAGAACTCCGCCTTGGCCACCTTGATGTCGTGCAGGGTGGCATCGACGCGCCAGCGAGCGGCGACGATGTCGGGGCGGCGCGAGACCAGATCGGCCGGCAGGTTGTCGGGCAGGCGGACTTCGTCGCCGGTGGCCAGGGCAGGGCGGCTGATCGCCAGGCCACGGTCCGGACCCTGGCCGAGCAGCGCGCCCAGTTGGTAGCGCGTGCGCTGGATATTGCCGTCGAGCGAGGAGAGCGCGACTTCGCTGGCGGCCAGGTTGGCTTCGGCGGTGCGCTTCTCGACCTCGGTCTCCAGTCCCATGGCCACGCGCCCGCTGGTCACGCGCAGCACGCCACGGCGCTGCTTCACTTCATCCTGCGCAATGTCGTGCAGCGCGTAGAGGCGGGCCAGTTCGTTGTAGGCCCGGGCAATCGCGCTGCTTAGCGTCAGCTTCACCTGTTCCGCCTCGGCCTCGCTGGCATGCACCGCGGATACGGCGGACTTCAGGGCTTCGCGGTTCTTGCCCCACAGATCGAGTTCATAAGAGGCGTTGATGACCGCCTTGTTCTCCGACTGCCAGGACCCGGCGAACGGGGGCGGCACGAGCGTGCTTTCCGAGAAACGTTGGCGCGTCCAGGAATAGCCGGCACCCACCTGCGGCAGCGTATTGGCGTTGGCTCCCTCGCTGAGCGCCGTGGCGGCGGCCACGCGAGCCCGGGCCTTTTCCAGCGACGGGCTGTCTTGCAGCGCTTCGCCGATCAGCGCCTTGAGCTGGGCATCGCCGAACTGGTCGGTCCAGTCCGCCGAAGGCCAGCGGCCTTGCTCGGCGGGGATGCTCTGCGTGGTGGCGTAGGCAGTGGCTTCGGCGATGTGCTTGTCGCTGTGGATGCCGGCATAGTTGGCGCAGCCGGCCAGGACCGCCGCCATCAACACCGAGAGCGTGGGGCCCGCGAAGCGGCGTGTCGAAGAGGTAATCTGATTGTACATTATCTGACCTATCAGTTAAATGAGCAAAAAAAAAGCGATCAAATATTCGCAAATTTGGCGAGGAGCCGGCGGAATTCAGTGAATTCCTCCGGGCTGAACATCTTCAATCGGGCGTTGAGCACCTTCGGCGCCACTTCCGGAATGCGCTCTGCCACGGCCATGCCTTTTTCCGTCAGCGTGAGGTTGACCATCCTGCGATCGTCGACGCTACGGCTGCGCGCCAGCAGGCCCTTGCTTTCCAGTTTGTCCAGCATGCGGGTCATCAGGCCGCTGTCGATGCAGAGCAGCCTGCTCATCTCGAACGGCGTGTGGGCCTCGCCACGCGTCAGGAGGAGCAGAATCCCCATATGCTGGGCAGTGATGTCCAGGTCTCTCAGGGCCGCATCCATTTCGATCAGGAGGCCGTCGCGGGCACGGTTGAGAAAGTACCCGACGCTCTGCATGAGCTGATAGTTCTCCTTCGAGTAATGATCCACGGTGAGACCTCATCGATGTTGTTGACGAAACAGTAGTTGATAAGTCAGATATATGCAAGATAGATTTTTGGCCCGCAGCGCTGCGCGACGGTTGAGCTCGTCCAAGCCGCTGATTTGTATGGTGCCTTAGATGGCGTGGCTCGGCACAGCCAGCATCAGGTCTGGGGGCGCGACCACAATGCATTCGCCGGCGCGAGTGCGTCAAGCGACGGCAGCGCATGACGCATCAGCGCCGAAGAGCACTCCCGGGCATATCGGCGGGAGCGCCGCGTTGACCGGAATCCGGGTCGTAGCAGGTACGGCCCGGGTTGCATTTGCGTCATGGGGTCGATGCGGCCTGCCGTCGCCGGAATATCTGCCTATCCGCGCTTTTCCGAATCCTCGAACCTGGCGAATACGCGAGCCTGGACAGCGTCCATGACTGCGAGGACGTGCTCATCGGCAGGCGCGCTTGCTGTCACGCCAGTCGCCTTTTTCGGCTTTGAGCCGACCGGATAGAAGACAAACACCGTATCGAACCGGCCTGCCGATTCCTTCTTCAGGCGTCGGTTGAGCGCCTTCAGGTACTGCTTCTTGATGGTCTTGGACATAGGTTCCGGGGCTCTCAGTGCTGCTCAGTGCTGCTGTAAATGGGGCTCGAATTTCAACTGGCGTAGCGACCACTTCCACGGCGTTCGTCCCAAGGCAGCTAGCCGGGATGCGCCCGCGAAGACGGGGGCAGCCGACCGCTGCCGATCAGTTCAATGAGATCGGCGACCCGCGTCTCGGCCATGGCAAAGGCCTCGGCTTCTTCCATGGAAGGCCGTCCCGCGCGAAACACCGTCTGCAGTGTCCCGGCAAGTGTGTGATGGCGGACAAGAACGAATCCCTGGTGCTTTCCATTCGTAAGTGGCTCGGTGTAGGCCTTAAATTCGTAATAGCCGGCGCGCCTGTTACTTTCCATGCACCTCTCGCTTTTATCGTATGCACGGAGTCCGCCAGCGCGCAGTGGCGAACTTCGGCTCAGCTTTCTTGCGGCCCCACCCGCCGGTGTTGGCTGGATGTGCATAGGCGGGTGAGCGGAAATCTTCCCGACGCAATGCGCGACCCTCCAGCCATTAACGAGAGGGTCTAACCTTAGGATATCAATTCGCAGGCTGGCGTTCCTCAGGGAATTTCCCGGAGACCGCTTGCGCGGCATGGGTGGCGGCCCGCCCGCCGGAGAATCCCGTAGCACCTTTCAAACGCACGTTCGTGGTTCAGGCGGGGAGAGACATGCCATGGCGAGGGAACTGAAGTTCGAGCTTGCGCAGGAACAGTCTCAGGTCCTGCGCGACCTTCCCCTGCTCCCGACATTGCAGGTGCAACCGCCGCGCGAGGAAGCGTTGCGTAGCGACTACTTCGACACGCCGGATCTGCTGCTCTGGCGGCAGGCCGCATCGCTCCGGGTTCGTCAGGCGGCCGGTCACTATGTGCAGACCTTGAAGTCAGCGGGCGCACGCCGTGCGGGCCTGTTCGAGCGAGAAGAGTACGAAACGCCGGTTGCCGGCAACGCGCCCGATATCGCTGCATTGCTGGCGATCGTGCCGGAGACATCGACACTCTCACCGGTGCTGAAGACGCACCAGTTGCAGGAGCAGCTGGCACCGGCGTTCTGTACGGACGTTTGCCGCACCGTGTGGCTGCTAGGGCTTCCCGAGGGAGATGAAGTCGAGCTCGCGATCGATACCTGTACCGTGGTTGCCGGCGAATCAAGCCAGTCATTTTCCGAACTGGAGCTGGAACTCAAGCGTGGCAAGGCGGACCACCTCTATGCTCTGGCGCTGAATCTGGCCGACACGGTGCCGGTGCGCCTTAGCCTGGCGAGCAAAGGCGATCGCGGCTACGGCCTGCTTGTCTGCGAGATGCCGAAAGCCCTGCGTGCGACGCCGCTCGTGCTGGAGCGGCAGGGCTCCGTGGGAGATGCTTTCCGGGAGATCGCGCGGAACTGCCTTGCGCAAGTCCACGCCAACGAAGCTGTAGTCGCGAGCGCGCGGTCGCCGGAGGGCGTACATCAGATGCGCGTCGGGCTACGCCGTTTTCGCTCTGCGCTCGATATGTTCTGCGGCGTGGTCACGCTGCCCGCCGGGCTGCAGGACGAAATCAAATGGATTGCAGGCGAGTTGGGCAAGTCCAGGGACTGGGAGGTGCTTGCCCATTCGACGCTGCCTCAGGTTTCGGCGGGGGAGGACGACCTCCCTGGCCTTCGGCGTGTCAGCGAGGCCGCCGCCGAGATTGCGAGTGCTCGACGGCATGATGCCGCCGAAGCGGTTCGTTCCGCGCGCTATGCGCGGCTGGTTCTCGCGCTGGGACACTGGATGGCGGTTGCGTCCTGGCAGGGTGATGCGGAACCGTCAAAGCAAATGCTGCTGGCCATGCCGGCAAGCGAGCTGGCTCGCGATGTGCTGCGCGCGCGCCATCGCAAGCTTGTCCGTCGCGGGCGTGGGCTGCACAAGCTCGACGCGCCACGGCGGCATCGCGCTCGTATTGCCGCGAAGAAGCTGCGCTATGCAGCCGAATTTTTCGCGTCGCTGTTCCAGCGGAAATCGCTGGACAATTATCGCGGCGTGCTCGCCAGGCTGCAGGATGACCTTGGCTGGGGCAATGACATGGCCGTGGCTGGCCACCTCCTCGCTTGTCTTCAGCAGGCCGACGAAAGTGTCTCAGGCGGCGCAATCTATGCCAGAGGATTCCTGTCGGCACGCCTCGTCGCTGATCGGGAGAATCAGCGACGGCTCTGGAAGCGGTTCCGCCGCACGGAACGGCCATAGTAAGGGGCGCATCTTCCCCTTGGCCTTCAGGGCGATCCGAACCGCTTTGCCAGCGATGGCATCCGGGGGGTCTCCCGAGGCAGCCTTGCGTATCACTTCGGCAAAGCGGGCGGCGTCGCGCAGCGTGCTGTTCATGCCGCCGCTGGCCATTTCAATGCCCAGCTGGTCTACCTGGATATAGGCCTCATCCTCGGATGCCACCAGTCATCAGTCACCAGTTGCCAGTTACCAGTTACCAGTGGAATAGCCAGCCGTCATTTTTGATCATTGGAACGCCCGGCGCCGAGCGCTTCGAGCAGTGGCCGGAGGGCATCGAGTTCCACGCCAAAGCCGGTCCAGTCGCCCGCTTTCAACCGCTCCATGGCGCGGTCATAGTGGGCGAGCGCCTCGCGGGCGCGGCTGTCCGACGTGCCCTGGCGCTGCGCCGCCGCGGGGGCGGCTTCCTTGAAGAGCGCCGCCAGCGCGGCGCCCAAGGTCTCCTCCATGACCACATGGTCGCCGTAGGCGGCGATCACCCGCTTCAGCTCGGGCAATTGCCCGGACTCCGCGCGCAGGTAGAGCGGGGAGACGTAGAGTATCGCGTTCTCGATGGGCACGACCTGGAGATGGCCGCGGATGACGCGCGAACCCATCTGGTTCCACAGGGAAATCTGCTGGGAGATCTCGGTGTTCTGCTGGATGCGCGCTTCGATCTGGAACGGCCCGTAGATCAGCTTGTCCTTGGGAAACGCGTAGACGACGAGCTTGCCGTAGTCGGGGGGATCGCAACGTGCCGCCAGCCACGCAATCATGTTCTCGCGCCGGCTGGGCACCATCGGCAGCATCAGAACGAACTCGGCGCGGGGCTCCGCCGGGAGCCGCACAATCATGTAGTAAGGCGTCATCGGCACGCCGGGGCCAGCCCCGGCCCCGGTCCCGGCGTCAATGTCGGCCAGCTTGCGGGGGAACTGCCAGAGATCCTCCCGGTTGTAGAAGACTTCCGGCGCTTCCATGTGGTAAGCGCGGTAGATCTGCGCCTGGATCAGGAACAGGTCCTCGGGATAGCGGATATGTTGCTGCAGGTCCTGCGGCATCGTGCCCAGTGCCTTGAACAGGCCCGGGAAAATGCGCTGGTACGTCCGCACGATGGGATCGGCGGGATCGCTGACATAGAAGTCGACAGTCCCGTTGTACGCGTCGATCACTATCTTGACTGCATTGCGTATGTAGTTGTCGCCGTCTTCGCTGGCCGGCTGGGAGTACGGGAACCAGCGGCTGGTGGTATAGGCATCCTGAATCCAGTAAAGCCGCCCGCCGCTTGCGACGATGTAGGGGTCATGGTCGAGGCTGAGGAACGGGGCGATCGTGCGTACCCGGTCCTGGATGTTGCGATGGAGCAGGATCCGGCTTGCGGGTGTGATGTAGCCTGTCACCAGGATGTTGGGATCGTCGAACTGCCAGGCGAAGAGGGCCTGCAGCGCCAGGCTGCCGATGCCGATGCCGTCGCGCCCGCTGTAGTTCGTATAGACGTTCTCGTCGCCCTTGGGGTAGTCGAACTCTGGCGCGTTGCCGTTGACGATAACGTAGCCCTTGCCGCCTTCGCCGAAGTACAGGCGCGGCTCGCGGATGGCGGGGCCGCCGTTGGAGACGGGCGGAATATCCTTCAGGTAAAGGGAGGGCAAGCCCTCCGCGGATTTCTCCGTGACCGGCGACATCACGACGCCGTTGCCGTGGGTGAACAGCAGATGCAGGTTGACCCAGGTCTGGGCATTTGCCGGCAGCAACGACGGCTCCAGTTCCCGCGCCGAAAGCATGACCTGCTGATAGCCGGCGGCAAACCGGTAGCGGTCGATGTCCGTCGCCAGGAATTTGTAATAGGTCCTGATCTCCTGCAACTGCGCATAGGTATCCCGCAACGGCTGCAAGTCCCACAGGCGGATGTTGTCGATGGTCGGACGATTGGCCTGGAGCGTGGCGAGATTCAGGTTCTGTTGGGCCGGAAACGGCTTTACCGCAATCTGCGCCAGGCCATAGGCCTCCCGCGTCAGCGCAATATTGTGCTGGATATAAGGTGTTTCCAGCTGTAGCTCGTTCGGCTTGACATAGAAGCGCTGGAACAGCGCCGGGTAGGCCACGGCGAAGACGAATGCGCCGCCGAACACGATCAGCGCCGACACCGCGGGAACCCGATAGCTCCGCCAGCGAATATTGGCCAATGAGGCGAGCGCGGCAGCGGTGGCCAGGCCGATCAGCGGCCACAGGACCGGCAGCCCGACATGGACATCGGTATAGCCGGCGCCCACCACGACGCCGTTGTCGCCGTAGAGCAGCAGGAAGCGGTCGAGCCAGTAAGACCACGCCTGCAGCAGGAAGAACAGTCCCAGCAGCACAGAGCCGTGGGTGGCGGCCGCTGGCGAAATCCCGCGCGGCGACTGCAGGAAGGCGATGTCGCCGCGCAGTCCGTACACCACGGCGGCGACGGCCGCGCTGCAGCCAAGCAGCAATAGCAACCAGTTCCTGAGCGCGATATAGGCGGGCAGCGAGAAGAGGTAGAAGCCGATGTCCTTGCCAAAGATCGGATCGCCTTTGCCAAAGGGCACCTGATTGACATAGCGCAGCGCGATGTCCCAGTCCGAGGCTTCGCTGACAGCGAGGAACAGGCCCACGAGGACGGCGGCCCCGGCGATGGCGGTGCGCCAGTGGACGTGTGGCGCGACGTCGCCGACCAGTTCGCTCAGGACCTCCGGCATCCCGGGCTGGGATGCCGTCTCCAGCTTCCAGGCGCCAGGGCTCGCGTAGCGGTGCGCCAGCCATCCCGACGCCCATACCGCGCCCGCCGAAGCCACGAAGACGGCGGCGAAAAGAAGCACCTGGGTAAAGAGGATCGTCCAGAAGACGTCCGCGTAGCCGACGGAGGAAAACCACAGCCAGTCAACCAGCATGCCGGTGACGCGGCTGACGACGATCAGCGCGGCGACGACCGCCACGATCCTGACGGCAATGCCTCTCAGCCGCGTGCCGGATCCGCCTGGCGATCGCATCGATCGTGCTCCTTTGCCGGAACGTCATCCATGGCCTGCTGTGACGGGGCCTAGGTATGCTGCCGGTCTGCCCGAAACCTGGCCGAACGGGTTGGCGGGGCGACCGCGATAGCCGGCTCCCAACAAAGCAAAGGTCCGCGCCGAATCGCCCCGGATAATCAATTGTAGGTGGGGAATCACCGCGCAGCACGCTTGCCGGGGCGCGTCCGATACCGCCCGCGCCCAAGTACATGAAGCGGCACCGCGGTGGAGACGGGATTTACGAAAGCTTTATGGCAGGGCAACACCTCTTTACGCCATTTACATGGGCCAGTTCCTAACCTTGTAAGGCCCGGCAATTCGGTGGCGCCGCGGAGCCGGAATGCTCGCGGGCCCAGAGCGCGCATTGCCTGTGCTTCCCCTGACCAGCCCGGTAAGCAATATGACGCCGCATTTCACCAAAGCACCGCGCACAAGCGAACCCCGTCACGGCGGCAGCTATTACCTGAAGCTTGCCGGATGCCTGCTCGTGCTTGGCCTGTTGTACACCTTGTGAACGAGGGGGCGGGGCGGCTGCTGCCGCCCCGGGCAGCCGTCCCGCCTACTCCTCTACGTAGCCTTTGCGCAGCTTCTCCGCCACCAGCTTGTCCATCTCGCGACGGGCCCGCTCGGCAGTGTCGAACTGCTTGAGGTTGACTTGCCCGCCGCTGCCGATGCGGCCGTAGCTGACGCTCAGCTCGGTGCCGCTCAGGCTGGCGCGCCAGAACTTGCGCGAACTGCCCTGTTCGAAGCGAAGCGCCCGCACCAGTTCCGCTTGCCTGGCGCCGCTTGCGCAAGTACCGGTGCTGGCGTCGTTGGCCGAACCTGAATCCGAAGCCGGCGCCAGCGGTTGCGCTGGTGGTGCCACCACCGGCGCCAGCGGCTCGACTTCCGCATCCAGGGCGCGGTCCTCGCCATCGGCCAGCATGGCTTCGATGCGGGCCAGTACCGCGCCCGCATCGTGCAGCCAGTCCTTGCCGGGAATGTCGAGCACCCGCCAGCCGAAGCTGCGCAGAATGCCGGGACGGAACACGTAGCGCTCGGCGGTGTCCGCCACGGCTTCGGCCGGCGCATCGAGCAGGATCGCCAGCGCATAGCCCTGCGCGGACGGATCGGCGATGGCCAGGTCGCAGCGGAACTGGGAACGGCCGACATTGACGTGCACCTGGTGGCCGCGCGCGCGCAGCGCCTCGGCCATCGCGTCGCGGATGCTGTCGGACGCGGCCTGGCGCGTGAAGGCATCGCGCGCGCCCAGGTTCAGCGCGCCGAGCACCGCCTGCGCGCGTTCGAACTGGCCGCGCGCGCTGGCTTGCGCGAACTGCAGGAAAGCGCGCAGCGCGGCGGCGCCATCGTTGTGCACATTGGTGATGGCTTCCGCCTGGATCGTCGACACCACCGCCATGCGGTGGCGCGCGCGGCTGAAAATCACGTTGAGGCGCTTCTCGCCGCCGCGCTGGTTGATCGGGCCGAAGTTCATCAGCATCTTGCCGTCGGGGCCAGGCGCGTAGCAGATGCTCAGGATGATCACGTCGCGCTCGTCACCCTGGACGTTCTCCAGGTTCTTGACGAACAGGCCGTTGAACTGGTCGTCGTCCTCGCGCACGTATTCGCGCTCCAGGCGCATGGCAAAGTCCGCGTCCTCGCTGGCCAGCGCCTCCAGCGCAGCTTCGATGGCGGTTTGCTGCGCCTCGGAGAAGGCGACGATGCCCAGGCTCAGCCCGGTCTCGCGGCGCAGCATCTCGCGCACGGTCTGGGCGATATAGCGCGCTTCCGGCGCGTTGCGCCGGTCGAGGTAGACGCCATCGCCCAGCCGGTGGAAGCTGACCGGCCGCGCCAGCAGCGCGTCGGCCCCGGCGATGCCGGCGTCTTCCTGGTCCGAGCGCAGCGGCGCTGCCTCGTCCTCGGCCTGCTCCAGCAGACGGTCGGGAATGGTCACCAGGCGGCCGTCGTAGAAGGCGGCGTTGGAGAAGCTGATCAGCGATTCGTGGCGGCTGCGGTAGTGCCACGCCAGCAGTGTGGCGGGCAGGTTGCGCGCGGCCTGGTTCAGCAGGCTGTCCGAGTCCAGGTTGATGGCGATGCGCTCGCCTTCCTCCTCCACCACGATCTCGTCGTCGCCCTCGGCGCCGCCGGCCGAGAAGAAGCTGGTCGGCGGCAGCTGCATCTCGTCGCCGACCACCACCACCTGGCGCGCCCGGCTCAGCGCAGGCACCGCTTCCTCAGTGGGAATCTGGCTGGCCTCGTCGAAGATCACCACGTCGAACAGGTCCGGCGACAGCGGCAGCGTGTCGGACACCGACAGCGGGCTCATCAGCCAGATCGGCTTCAGGTCGTTGATGACCAGCCCGGTCTCGTCGTCGCTGAGGTCGCGGATGGAGCGGTGGCGCATGCTCTTGCCGAACTCGTGTTCCAGTTCGCGCCGGCCGGTGGCATAGCGCTTCTTGAATGCCTTGCCGTCGGCGTCCAGTTGCGTGGCCGACAGCGAGGACTGGCGCACGTGCTCGGCAAACTGCCGGTGCAGCGTTGCGCGTATCACCTGGGCATTGAGGGCGAGCAGTTCGCGCTGGCCCTGCGCTACCGCGCGCGCGGCCTGCGCCAGCGCCGCGCCGCTGAAATGCGCCAGCGCCGGGATCTCGCGCTCCAGGCGGCGCAATGCCTCGTCGGCGACCAGCGCCTCCAGTTGCTCCGGTGCGTGGTCCAGCATCTGCAGCGTCACGGCGCAGGCGGGATCCGCGGCATGGACGGCACGCAGCAGCGGCAGCAGGTCGGGCAGGTCGTCCAGCGCTTCGCGCAGGTCGCGCAGCAGCTCGGCGACGTCGCCCAGCCGTGCGTCCGGAGCCAGGGTCAGCCCGTCGCGCACGCGCAGGGTCAGCTTGTCCAGCGCCTCGCGCGCGCCGGCCTGCGCGCGCGCCGTGGCGGCCGGATCGACAGCCTGGCGCAGATGGGCAACCAGTGCGCGCGGACCGCTGGCTGACTGCAGGCGCTGCTCCAGTTCGGCCAGCGCGCGCAGGAAGGCCTGCATCTCGCTGACGCCATAACGCTGGCGGCTGTCGGCATCGCTCGCGGCCAGCGCGGCGCCGGCGGCGTGCTCGGCGGCCAGCGCCTCCAGCACTTTGCCGAAGCCCGGATGCACGGCATGCTTGCCGAAGTCATAGCGCCGCTTCAGCTCGCCGCGCAGGCGCCACCAGGCCGGCTGCAGCCAGCGCGCCAGCGACGGCTCCAGGCGCCGGACCAGCGCCAGCGCCGATTCGGTGTCGCCGGGGCTGAGCTTGTCGCGCCAGTTCGACGTTGCCGCCCGGGCGGCGGTGAGCGCATGGGCGCGCGTTTCAAGCTCGGCCCGCACCTGGCGCAGCGCGCCTTGTGCCGGCGAGGCCGGATCGAGCAGGTCCAGGTGCGCGGCCAGGCCGGTGTCGAGCAGCCATTGGCAATCGGCGGCGATCGCACGGGCCTGTTCCAGCGTGGTGTCGTGGCCGATCAGGCTGGCGGTGCTGTCCAGCAGCGGGTCCAGCGCGTCGAACAGCGTCTCAGTATCGCTGCACAACTGCTCGGCGCGGCCGAAAGCGCGCTCGTCGGCCAGTAGCTCCCGCGGCAGCCGGGCGAACGGGTGCGCGGCAAGCGCGTCCATGCCGAAGCGCTCGCGCATGGCGCGATGCACGCGCTGGGTGAGTTCGCGCTGGCGATCCCAGCTGGCCAGCGCCGGCAGGCGCTCCCGCATGGCGGGGCCGGTCTCGGGCGCCGCGGGCAGTCCGGCCACGCGTCGCAGCAGCGCGCGCACGCTATCGCCCAGCGCCTCGGGCGCGGCCGCCATCGCCGACTCGAAGCGGTCGATACGCTGCTGCTGCTCCGCCAGGGCCCCGGCCACCTGTGCCCGGCGCGCCGCGGCCGCGTCGCCGTCGTGCGGCTGGGCGATCCACTGCTCATAGCAGGCGCGCAGATCGGCGATGAAGGCCTTCTTGTCGGTCTGCGAGTCGTGGATCAGGCAGCACAGCGGATCCAGCCCGCTTTGCTTGAGCCGGTGGAACACCACGTCCAGCGCGGCGCGCTTCTCGCAGACGAACAGCACGCGCTTGCCGCGTCCGGCGTAGTCGGCGATCAGGTTGGTGATGGTCTGCGACTTGCCGGTGCCGGGCGGGCCCTGGATGATGAAGCTGCGCTGGCTGCGCGCCAGGCCGACTGCGGCGTTCTGCGTGGCGTCGGACGCCACCACGCTCCACTGCTCGCCCGGCGCCAGCGGTGCCGGCGCCTGCGTCTCGATGTCGCGCGGCTCGATCGAGAACACGCGGTCG
The DNA here is from genome assembly GCF_000611145.1 of Cupriavidus sp. SK-3. NCBI lineage: Bacteria > Pseudomonadati > Pseudomonadota > Betaproteobacteria > Burkholderiales > Burkholderiaceae > Cupriavidus > Cupriavidus sp. SK-3. Next base: position 60,660 of record NZ_JFJV02000279.1, read on the forward strand.
AAGGCGGGGTTGGGCCCGGGTTCGTCCAGCAGTTGCGCGTAGTCGCGCACCAGCGACATCTTCTTGTAGTTGAAGTTGGCCAGCGTCACCTGGGTCAGGTCCAGGTCCCAGGCATAGCGGTGGCCTTCGGATTCCTGCAGCACAAAGCCCTTGCGGTCGCCGGCATCGGCAGCGTCGGCGGCAGGCTGGGCCATGTTCGGCTGGCGCGGGCCGGCGCTGGGCGCGGCGCCCGCCTCGAAGCGCTGTGGCAGCTCGCTCGGCCGGACCCAGTGCTCGAACAGCGCCCGCCCCAGCGGGCGGTAGTCGTCCTGCGCATAGCTGTAAGGCGGCAGCCAGCCACCGCCGCTTGCTCGCGCGGCGGCCACGCCCGGCTTGCGGCGCTGGAACTGTTGCATGCGCTGCAGCGCCTTTTGCCGCACCAGCCGCACCGCGGCCTTGTCCACCAGGCGCAGCTCCACCGACGGCTCGGAGCCGCGGATCTGCGCCAGGAGACTGGCATGGATCTCGGCCAGCGAGGTCTTGCCCAGGTCCACCGTCTCGTCCAGGCGGATGTCGTACAGCTGGCTCAGGTGGTGGCGCAGCACCGGGTTGAACTCGGCCTCGCCGCTGGTGCACTGGATCACGTACTGGTCGCGCACGCCCTTGCGCTTGACCAGTTCCACCGGCAGCCACAGCAGCGGCGTCACGATACGCTCGTCCGGTGCTTCCTTGAGGTTGTGCCAGCGCAGGAACGCCACTACCAGGCGCAGGTTGCTGAAGCCGAACTCGGCACGGTCGCGGCGTGTTTCGGCGATCAGCCGGTCCAGCGCCGCCGGCAGGTAGGGCTGGTCGTCGAAGCGTAGCCAGCGCTGCAGTGAAACCGGCTTGCCGTCCACCAGCTCGGCGGCGAACGGGCCGCCCCAAGTGCAGATGTGCTCCGGCCGCACGCTTTCGATCTGCAGCATCAGCGGCACGCTGGCCACAGTCAGGTTGACGCTGGCCGCGGTGGGGCGGAAGTACAGCAGGCGGTTGCGCCGGGACAGGTCGAACAGGCGGTCGCGCAGATGCGCGAGCACCGCCGTGCGGCGCGGCGCGGCACCGCTGGCCCCGGCCAGCGCACGCTCCACCTCCAGGGCCAGCGGCTGCTCGCGCCAGGTGCGCAGCCGCGTGGCCAGCGAGGCCACGTCGGTGGCGCGGTCGTGCCGGTTGATCTCGGTCATCTCCACGATCACCGCCGCCACGATGGGGTGCAGCCGCTCGTGCAGCAGGAACAGGTTGCGGCGGCAGGCAACGAACTCGCGCAGATCGTCCTCGTCGGCGAGGTCCGCGCCGCAGGCCAGGCCGGCCAGCGCCATGCCGAGCAGGAAGATGTCGCCGATCTCGTCGTGGTGGCCGACCAGCAACTCCCAGCTGGCCGGGCCGGGCAGGTACACCGGGCGCTCGATCGGCGCTGCGGGATCCAGTTGCACCGTCAGGTCGGCTTCCTCGCGGCGGCCGTCGTCTGCGTGGCCGCGCTGCAGCGTGCCGACGATGTTCAGGCCCGAAGCCGGATGCGGCTGCACCCGGTGCACGGCGCCGATATCCATGACCGGCAGCTCGCCGTCCGGCCGGCGCAGGCCGAGCGCGCCATCCTCGCCCACCAGGATGCTGTCGGCGTCGAGCGAGGCGACCCTGCCCTGCGCGTGCAACGCGGCGACCTGCTGGAACAGCGGCAGCATCAGCACCAGTACGTCGTCGGTGGGCAATGCCGCGCCCGCCTGCGCCTCGATCAAGGCGCGCAGGGTACGCGGCGCGCTGTTGGCGATCGTGCTGTCGTTCATGCCTGGGCCTCCTTGGCCAGTTGGCGGTTGTAGCGGTCCATCTCGCGCTTGCCGAAGCCGGCATCGCGGCGCAGGTTGCCGTGCAGCGCGTCCAGGCTGCCCAGCGCCTGCGCCACCCGGCCGGCGCGCAGCAGCGCCGCCTCCTGCTGGTCCGGGTCGGCCAGGGCCAGGTCCATCATCAGCGCATTGAGGTAGGCGCGCACGTCATCGCCGGCCACCTCCGCGGCGAATGCCTCCGGGCCCACCGCGGGCTCGTCGTCGCGCCAGTCGGGAAAGAGCATGCGCACCTGTGCCAGCACCGCCTCGCTCGCCAGCGGCGTGCCGGCCAGGTAATGGGCAAGGAAGCCGCGCGTCAGCGCCTGCAGCCGCCGTTGCCCCGGCAGGTCAAGCCGCTCCAGCGCCAGCGGACCATGCAGCCGGGTCTCGATCCACTGGTCCAGGCCGGCCGCGCCCTCCCACCACAGCGCCAGCGCGCGGGCGCGGATAAAGGTCTCCGGATGGCTGTGCGCGTTGCTGGCCCCCGCCTCGTGCGATTCGATCTCGGCGGCCTGGCGCAGGTAGGCCGCCGCGTCGACGCTGCCTATGCCCGTCTGCACCTTGACCAGCGTCGATACGGCTGGCGCCACCGCGCCGGCGGCCACCGCGCCGCCCCGGTCGGCAAACAGCTCGGTGTGCAAGGCATAGCGCCGGTAGGTCTCGCGATGGCTGCCGCTGGTGCCGGGCGCGGCCAGCGCGTCGTTGAGGATGCGGTCGGCCACCAGGAACTGGCCGTCGTCGCGTGACCACAGCAGGTAATGGGCCAGCTCATGGCCGAACACCGCAAGCAGCTCCACCGCCGACAGGCGCTCCAGCAGCGGCCCTTGCAGGATGATGTGGACCTCGCCGGGCACATAGACCAGCGACGCGTTCATTTCCTGCCCGGGGGACTGGTACAGCGTGGCCCGTGCATCGACGCCCAGCCGCGCCATGGCCTGGGCCAGCGCCGCATGCACATCGGCGTGCGCCTCGGCATCGATGCGATAGGTGTCGCGCAACAGCATCAGGCGCAGCGCCTCCAGGTGCTCGGCGCGGGTCGTGCGCGCGCTGGCCCAGCGCCAGACATCGGGCTCGTGGCTGCGCAGGTAGTCGACCACCGTTGCGTGATAGGCCAGCGGCGTCAGCGCGCTGCGATCCGGGGCGTGAGAGTCCATGCGGGAAATCCCAGGGTTGCATGGAGGCTGATTCTACAGGGGGCGGAATGGCTGGCGCGGTTCGTCAGGACCGCCGCTTCATCGGCAGTAATGCCCTTGCCGCGCGCTCTTCCCAACCGCCTTGCCTGGTTCCCGGATGGCGTCGTGATTTACCGCTCACATGTTGTGTTGTCATACAACAAGAGGTGATGTGTTCATGGCTGCTGGTACGTTTCTGGCCCGGATTTTCCGGTGTTAACCCTGAAATCCGTAGCGTGTCCTTGCTTGAAGGTTTGCTGTGTCATAGGATGACTGATAACTCGCCTACGCCCCTCAAAAGCGGTTCCCTCCTGACAGGACCTCCGATATGAAAGCCAACATCCTCCAGCTCAACCCGATCCTGGTCCCTGCGATCAACGACAAGCTGGATTCGCTCTACACCGTGCACCGGCTGTTCGAGCAAGCCGACAAGGATGCCTATCTGCGCGAGCACGGCGCCTCGATCCGCGCGGTCGTCACCGGCGGCCACACCGGCATCGCCAGGGCGATGATGGAGCAACTGCCCGCGCTCGAGGTGGTGGCGGTCAACGGTGTCGGCACCGACGCGGTCGACCTCGAATACGCCCGCGCGCGCGGCCTGCCGGTTACCGGGACGTTCGGGGCGCTGACCGAGGACGTCGCCGATCTCGCCGTGGGCCTGCTGATCGCCACTTGCCGGGGCATGTGCCCGGGCGATCGGTTTATCCGCGCCGGCGACTGGGTCCGCCATCCGCAGCCGAGCGCCATTCCGCTGGCCCGCCGCGTCAGCGGCATGCGTGTGGGCATTGTCGGCATGGGGCGCGTGGGCCGTGCCATCGCGACCCGCATGGCGGCGTTCGGCTGCCCCATCGCCTACACCGACCTCAAGGCGATGGAGGATGTCCCTCACACCTTCGTGGCCGACCTCGTCCAACTGGCCCGCCAGAGCGATGCGCTGATTCTTGCCGCCGCCGCGGACAAGGCGGAGGGCATCGTCAATGCCGAAGTCCTCGACGCGTTGGGCAAGGATGGCTACCTGATCAATATCGCGCGCGGCCGGCTGGTCAGGGAAGACGATCTGGTCGCGGCGCTGGTTGCCGGCCGGATCGCTGGCGCCGGGCTGGATGTTTTCGTGGATGAGCCTAACGTGCCCGAAGCCCTGTTCGCGCTGGACAACGTCACGCTGCAGGCGCACCGCGCCAGCGCGACGCACCAGACGCGGGCGGCCATGGGGGAGATGGTCCTGGCAAGCATTGCCCAGGCGCTGGCCGGGCAACGGCCGGAGTTCAGCCTCACCACTTGAGCGCCGGCAGCCGCCTTCCCCAGCGCCAAAAGACAATAACCAGGATCACAGGAGACAAGATGCGAATCCAATTTCTGGCGGCCATCGCCATGGGCGTGCTCGCGTGCGGCATGGCCGGCGCGCAATCCTATCCGGCCAAGCCGATCACCATCGTGATCGGCTCCAGTCCCGGCAGCACCACGGATGGCCTGGCCCGCGCCATGGGCGCCCAGATCACCAGGGAGACCGGCCAGCCGGTCATCGTCGACAGCCGCCCCGGCGCATTCGGCGGCATCGCGGCGCAGTTCGTCGCGCGCTCGGCCCCTGACGGCTACACGCTGTTCATGACCACCAACACGACGCAGGCCGCCAATCCGCATCTGGTGAAGAACCTGCCCTACAACCCCATCAAGGACTTTGCACCGATCGGCCAGGTGGTTCAGGGCTACATGCTGATGGTTGTGAATCCCAACGTGAAGGCAAAGAACGTATCCGAATTCATCGCGCTGGCGAAGGCGGAGCCGGGCAAGCTGACGTTCGGCTCCGGCTCATCGTCGGCGCGGGTTGCCACCGAGCAGTTCCAGCACATGACCGGGACGAAACTCACGTATGTCCCCTACAAGGCCAATCCGCCCGCCGTGATTGATCTTGTCGCCGGACAGACCGACGTGATGATCGTCGACCTGACCACCAGCCTGCCGCAGGTCAAGGCCGGCAAACTGCGTGCGCTCGGCGTCAGCAGCCCACAGCGCTCGCCGCTGCTGCCCAACGTGCCGACCATCGCGGAGCAGGGCGTGGCGGGCTACGAGTCCGGCTACTGGAACGCGCTCTACGCGCCAGCAGGCACGCCGGCGCAGGTCATCAACCGGCTCAATGACCTGATGCGCAAAGCCATGGCAACCGAGTCGATCCGCCGTTTCGTGGCGGAGAACGGCATGGAGGTGAAGGTGTCTTCGCCCGAGGAACTCGCCAGATTCCAGCTTGCCGAGCTGGACCGCTGGGGCAAGATCATCAAGACGGCGGGCATCCAGCCTGAGTAGGAGCCAGTGGTATGCGGCGGCCGGTACTGCCAAGGCCGCCGCCGCCTACAGCGCGTACTTCACCGTCAGGTAGAACGTGCGCTGCGGGAACGGGTGGAACAGGAAATACTTGCGGTTGTTGAGGTTGTCCACGCCCAGCGCGCCGCTCCAGTGCTTGTCGAACTGGTAGCGCACCCGCGCGTCCATGACGAAGAAGCTCTCGAAGCCTTGATAGGTGGCGGGGTTGATGTCGGTATTGTCAACCGTCGCATAGACGCGGCTGCTGTAGCGCGCCGCCAGGGTGTAGGCCCATTTGCTGTCCGGCTGGTACGTTACCGCCAGGGTGCTGCGCCACGTCGGCACGTATGGGACCCGCTTGCCGACCGATGTCGCGCCTGGAATGGTGGGGACGTAACTGTCGTTGGACAGTATGCGTGAATCGACGTAGGTCACATTGCCCGAGAACGACAGGCCGTGGATCAGCACATTGTCCTGCTGGCCTGCCAGCTCCACGCCCACCTGGCGTGTCTTGCCGACGTTCTGCGTAAAGGAGACCGGCGTGGCAAAGCCGGGGACCGTCGACGTTTGCGAGATCAGGGCGTTCGACACGTACTCGTTGAATACCGAGAGACGCATCTTGCCGTCGCTGTTGTGGTGCTCGACGGCCAGTTCGCCGGACATGACACGCTCGGGTTGCAGAAAGGGATTCGCCTGGACAAAGGTCGTGCCGGTCTGGATGGATTGATACAGTTCGCCGACGGTGGGGAACCGGTACGCCTTGCCAAACGAGCCGGTGACCGACCAGGTCTCGGTCGCGTCCCAGGTGACCGATGCCTTGGGAGAGAAGGCCGACTTGTCCACGCCGGGCTGGTTGATCGGCACCCCCACGCCATTGCTGCCTGTCGAGAAATTAAAGCCGTCATACGCGCGCCACCATTCGTAGCGCCCGCCCAGCGTGGCCTGCACGGTGGGTGCCACGCGCCAGACGTCCTGCAGCCACAGCGCGCTGGTCTGTGTCTTGCCGAGCGAGTTGCTGAACAGCGGGCCGCTGCTGCCCGATGTCCAGTTCGTCGTCGTGTACGTAGGGCTGGCGAGCTTGAACTGATCGTAGTGCGCGCCAAAGCTGACGATGTTCGCCCCCGCGGCGCCCTGCGGCCGCCAGGTTCCCTTGAGATCGACCGTGGTCCATCCGGTCCCGCTCATGTCGGTGGCGCGGCCGGGGCCGCCGCTCTGCGCGCCCGGGTAGAGTCCGGTGGAAAGGCGGCTCAGGTCCCGGAGATAGTAGAGATTGCTCAGGGTCATTTCCCAGTCGAACAGTCCCTTCGCATGGGTTTCCACCTTCAGGCTCTGCATCAGGTGCTGCTGCTCGATGTTGTTGCTCGAGAACTGGCCGGCGATGGTGTTGGCGTTGTACGCGAACCCGCCGATATTGACGCTGCCGCTCTGGGCGCCATAGAAGGGCGTGCCCGCGGCGGTGCTCAGGTAGGTCTGGGCGTTTGCCTTCGAGCTGTTCTGCCAGTAGCCCAGCGTGTAGGCCGCGCTCAGCGTCGGCGTGAAGTCATAGGCCAGCTTGACGGCGGCGTTGTCCTGCAATGTGTGGACGAAATTGCCCGCGCCGATCACCTGGATCGCGCCGCCTGTGCGGTTGCGGTCCGCAATGGCGCCGGTGATGACCGGCAGCCCGGCGCCGGCCCGGGTCGTCGACTGGCTGACCGTACCGATGCTGAGCGGCTGGCTGAAGCTGTTGAGGTGGTTTGCATTGAACCACCACGAGAGCTTGCCCACGCGGTCGCCCAGTGTGGCGCTGTATTGCTGGGCCGGCTCATTCTCGCTGGTGCCGTATTTGCCGAAATGCTGCACGGCGCCCGTGACTTCCAGGCTGCCTTCGAAGGCCTTCGGCATCCGCGTGGTGATTTCCGTCACGGCGCCATACGAGTTGCCGGGGTAGGCCGCGGAGAAGGGGCCGTACATCACGTCGATGCGATCGACTTGCTGCGGCACCACCATGAACCACTGGGGCGACCCGTTGCCGTTGTTGTTATTGATCAGCGTGGATAGCAGGACGCCGTCGGCGTAGATCAGGCTGCGCGCGCTGGCATTGATGCCGGTGGTGCGCGTGGCCATGGGCGACTGGGTGTCGCCGATGAACCGCTTGCGCACCAGCACGTCCGGCAGGTACTTGAGCATGTCTTCGGTGCCCATGACGTTGATGGTCTCGGCCGCCTGCTGTGCCGTGATGCCCTCGGTCGTTTGCGGCAGTTGATTCTTTTCGGCGAAGGAGCGGGTTTCGGTGACCTGCACCGCGGGCAGGCTCCGTTCCCCTGGTGCCCCCTGGTCTGCCGCGATGGCTGTCGTTGTGCCGCTGTCCTGGGCGTGGGCGCTGCCGGCCCCCAGGATCGCTGCCGACAGCAGGGTACAGCCGTAGCTGACGAAGGCGAATGCAAATGCCGGTGACGGCAAGGCGCCACCGGCGATGCCGGCGCGAGGGTCTGGATTCATGGTGTTCCGGGCAAGTCTGGAGCGGACCGATAGCCCGCTCGTGGCATGGACGCGCGCCCGCGGAGCGGGGGGCGATCAGGCGAAGGCGATCATGCCAGGGGTGGCGCCCGGGCAGTTGCGCGCAGGAGGCCCGGAGGCTGGTAGGCATTGCGCTGCAATGCCGGCCGCGCAAGACCAAGCGGGGTGAGGTGGGGGAGGAAGGCGACCGGCGCGTGCGGCACCGCATTGGTGTTGCCAGGATCCGCGCAGACCAGGCAGCAGAGGGCATCGTCGAGGCTGTGATGGCTGCCGGGTGTGCCCTCAGGGAAGTGCGTTTGCTCGTCGATCGGGGCAACGCGCATACCGCTTGCGCTGCAGATCGTCATGTCGGCCATCTGCCTGTCCACCTGCCCGTGGGCCATCTGCGGCCACGGTGCATGCAGCACCATGCCGAGCAGCGCGAGCCACAAGATGAGCCGACGGGTGAGGGACATATTGTATGGAGACAATGGGTGGCCGATTATAGTGGCGAGCCGCCGCCTGCAAGGGCGCTGTGGGCCTGATTCCGCTGGATCGGGGTGCGGCGCAGGGCCGCACCCGCTGCCGTCGGATGGGCGTGTGCTGCACCAGGCATTGGATAAGATACGGCCGGCGTCCTTGCCTAGCTGTCAGCTTATATTCCCTTGCGGCGCATTTCCCTGCGCTGTGTACGGTTCGCCACGTTTCTGTGAGAGAGGCACTTGCCATTCAGGCATGCGTGTACTCCGGGGCTGACCGCAGGTGATGGGGGGCGGCTATGCCTGAGGCCAGCCGAGTTCGATGAACACCTTGCACAGTGCCTCCATGCCTGCCGCATCTTCGTCGTCAAAGCGGCCTGCCACCGGGCTGTCCACGTCCCACACGCCGATGAGCGTGCCGTCGGCGGCGATCAGCGGGACCACGATCTCGGATTCGGAGGCGGCGTCGCAGGCGATATGGCCGGGGAATGCGTGGACGTCGCGGACGACTTGCGTGCTGCGGGTCTGGGCTGCGGTGCCGCAGACGCCTTTGCCGAGGGCGATGCGTACGCAGGCGGGTTTGCCTTGGAATGGGCCGACTATCAGTTCGGTGCCGTCGTAGAAGTAGAAGCCGGCCCAGTTGATATCTTGCAAGGCGTGGAATACCAGGGCGGAGAAGTTGGCGGCGTTGGCGATGGGGTTGGTTTCGTCTGCCAGTAGTGAGCGTGCCTGGGTGATGAGGTTTTGGTATTGCTCGGGTTTGGAGTTGGGGGTGGGGGTGGGGGGTTGTTGGTACATGGTTGGGTTCGGTGGGTAGTTGCAGTTGCTGAACGTTAATGTCAAGGGCTTAACGTCAAGGGCCTAACTTCAAAAGCTTAAAGTCAAAGGC
>NZ_JFJV02000280.1:0-587 GCF_000611145.1 Cupriavidus sp. SK-3
TCGGTCTTCTTCCACTGCTTCTTGGGCACCACTAGCTTCCAGTCCCCCTCCTTGGCCGGGCTGCGCAAGAGCGCGATGACCCCGACATACTCCGCCTCGGCATGCATCGGCTCGCTCAGGCTCACGCTCGCATCGGGGCGCAAGATGACGTCCCTGGCCGCCAGCAGATCGGGCTTGAGGGAAACGAGGTCATTCGTCTGCAACTGCGCGTAGCTCAGTTGCTCGAAGGCCTGCGGCGATTTCAACTGGTAGATCCGCACCACCGTCGATAACGACTGTCCGGCGCCGTTTGTATTCAACGACGACCGGCTGGTGAGATCGAGGCGCATGGTCTTGACCTGCGTCGTGAAGGCCCATTTCGCCGCCTCCACCGTGCTGTCCTTGACGGCCTGGCCCACGCCGCAGCCGGCTATATGGGTGGCAACCAGCAGTAGGGCGCCGTTTCGAAGCTGTCGCCTCATCGTGTTGATCCTCTTTGTGTAGCGTATTGCTGCGTTTCATTCATTGACAGTGCGGGGGGTTCCGCGTTGCGTTGGCTGCGCCGAGCTGTGCCCGCGCCAGTTGCCGAGCTGCACACGGGTGACGGC
>NZ_JFJV02000281.1:0-819 GCF_000611145.1 Cupriavidus sp. SK-3
AATCAAGGCGTGTTCGCTGGGCGCTTACGTTCGCTGGGCGCTTACGCACATAGCGTCAGAAGCGCAGACGGCGCAGGATTGTGTCCACTATTTTTTAGTGGACACAACTCATGGACCAGATCGATTTGGATTTCTTGCCGCTGCGGGTGATCAACGTCGGCGCCAACGGCAAGCGCAGCTTTGACAAGGGCGACAAGCGGCGGTTGGTTGAAGCTTGCCAGCGGCCGGGGGTATCGGTGGCAAGCATGGCAATCAAGGCCGGGGTGAACGCGAACCAGTTGCGCCGCTGGATCGAGCAACACAAGGCGGAACACAAAGATGCTGCTGGCACGATGGACGTCATCGAAAGTGCGCCGGCGGCGTTCGTTCCGGTGGTGGAAGTTCACGGTGCCGGCCCGCAGGCCGAGCCCGGGCGGCCGACTATGCCTGGGCCAGTGCCTGTGCCTGTGCGTGCGTTGCCACCGCCGGCGCCGTTGCCGTCGCGGCTGGTGGCGCAGTTGCCAAACGGCGTGAGCATTGAGCTCGAATGCTCGGGACAGGATGACGCGCTGGTAAGGGCGATGATCGAAACACTGAGCCGCTGTCATGTTCCGGCTCGACGCTGAGCTGCAGGTCTACCTGCACCGCGATGCGGTGGATTTCCGCCTCGGGATCAACGGATTGGTCGCCCTGGTCGAGCAGTCGATGCAGCTTGATCCCTTTGCGCGCGCCGTCTTCGCCTTCCAGAACCGTCGGCGCAACCGCATCAAGCTGTTGCTGTGGGACCGCAACGGGTTCTGGTTGCTGCTCAACTATCTCGTTTCATACTACATCTCCTTC